>JAUSPW010000566.1 GCA_030652635.1 Pseudohongiella sp.
AACAATCAGACTGCCGCAGGCAGTCGTTCTGAAACCCACCCACCCTCAAGCCAGCCCGGCTCCTCTGAAAAAAAAATTACTGCACCTGCCCCGCCAGCTGCAACAAATACGCCCGAATGTGTTCAACCTCTCCCGCCCCAATATCAGCACTGAACCCCGGCATACCACGCGACAACAGATTCCCCTCCAGCACGATGCCATGGAACCCAGCCTCAGTCAGCAACATGGGCGTATAACGCAAATCCGGAATCGGCCCAGAGCTCATTGCCATGGGACCATGGCACACCAGACAGTAAGCACCATAAAGCACCCCACCCATATTGGCATCGCCCGAACTGCTGATGCCCGCCAGATTCAAAGGCTGAGACGGAACAATATCAATCTGCGGCAACTGCCCGTCCGCACCCAGTTTGAAGGCCATCAATCGCCCATTACGTTGACGCGGATAATTGCCCGACAACAATCCCATGGATACCGAGATGGCTCCACCCTGACCGGCGAGCGCCAGCACATATTGCTCACCATCCAACTCATACGTTACCGGCCCACCCAGGATGGCGTCACCCACTTCAAAGTTCCACAGCTGCTCACCAGTATCGGTGCGATACGCATGAAACTGTCCATCTGCTGAGCCCTGAAATACCAAGCCGCCACCAGTGGACAACAAACCACTGTTGCCATACACCGAATAGTTGACGCGCCAGGCTTCTGTCTGTGTCACCGGATTCCATGCCAGCAACGCTGACAAAGGTTCATTTTCCAGAATCTCGGCAGCGCGCGGATTAGCCGGTTCCGCAGGATTGGCATCAAGTCCCAGATTCCAGCCAGTTGTCTGCGGGACAAACTCAGCTGGATTACTGTATTGGTAAGTTGTGTTCTGTGTTGGCACAAACACATAACCAGTTTGAGGATCAAATGACATCGGATACCAGTTATGACCACCCAGCGGGCCGGGGATCACAATTGCAGGCTGATCGCGATAACGCACTATTTCCGACTCAATAGGCCGCCCGGTTTGCGCATCCAGACCCGACGCCCAGTTCACCGGCACATAGTTATTGCCAGAGATAAATTCGCCGTTTGTGCGATCCACCACATAAAAAAAGCCGTTTTTGGGCGCCTGCATAATGACCTGACGCTGACGACCTTCAATCTCCAGATCAGCCAGAATCATATGCTGAGTAGCCGTGTAATCCCACGACTCAGCCGGCGTGGTCTGGAAATGCCAGACGTACTCACCGGTGTCCGGACGCAGCGCAACAATCGAAGACAGGAACAGATTGTCGCCCTGGCCGTTCGAGCGAATTTCATGGTTCCATGGGCTGCCATTGCCAACACCGATATACAACAGATTCAACTCGGGATCGTAGGCCATGGAGTCCCACACCGTGCCGCCGCCACCAATTGCCCACCATTCGCCCGCCCAGGTTTCGGCAGCCATTTCCATGGCAGAGCTTTCAAATCCATCCGCAGGATTCCCCGGTACTGTGTAAAAGCGCCAGATCAATTCACCCGTTTCAGAATCATAGGCGGACACATAACCGCGCACACCCAACTCGCCGCCGCCATTACCAATAATGACTTTGCCATCGATGATGCGCGGCGCGCCGGTGATGGTGTAACGCTTGTCGGGATCAACGGTCATGGTTGACCAGGCTTGTTCGCCGGTCTCGCGGTCCAGTGCAATCAGTCGTCCATCCAGTGCACCAAAATAGACTTTATCGCCCCAGGCGGCCATACCACGGTTGACCACATCACAGCAGGCATCTACGGCTTTGGCGCCCGGCACCTCAGGGTCAAAGTGCCAGATTTGTTCACCCGTGCGGGCATCCAATGCATAGGCTTTGCTCCACGCGGTTGTCAAATACACGACGCCGTCAATCACAAGCGGCGTGGCTTCCTGACCGCGATCAGTGTCCAGCTCAAAATCCCAGGCGAGACCAAGTTCGGAGACATTGTTCCGATTGATCAGATTAAGCGGCGAGTTGCGTTGTTCTGAGTAGCTGCGGCCATGAGTGAGCCACTCGCTGTTGCTGGCAGCGGCGATGCGGGCAGCATTGACTGGCGTTACCGCCGGGCTGGCCTGCTCGGCAACCGTTTCAACATCAGTGCTGGCAAGGGTGCTGACAGGCGCGTCGGGTGCAGGCGATTCACCGGAGCACGCCACCAACAGCAGCAAGACACCTGCTGCCAGTGTCAGCCGGGAGCTTTTAGCAAGCGGCCGGAGCTTGTGGAAAGTATCGGTGCGCTCTGTCAAAGATAAAATCTGCGTGTCATGCATGCTCATGCCCGGTCTCCCTTGATGTTCTTATTGGCTGTTGCCGTCAGACACCGAGCATAAACAGGCACCGGACCGGGTGCAAGAGCAGCCGTTCGGGTTATGCGGGTTTTATTTGGCAACCGCCTGCACACGCACGGTCAAGGTCACTTCGGTTTCACCGGCGTCAGCGCTGGGTGCAGCCATTTCCATCGAAGAATCCGCGGCCACAGCACGCATCATCATAGGTTGCGCGTAAGCACCAGATTGCGAGTCAATATCAACAGAGGCGATGTCGACATCTGCTTTACCCAGTGCCTTGGCCGCCCGTTCAGCTTTTTGCTGAGCACGCTGTAATGCTGTTTCCATCAGGCTGTCTCGCACCTCATCGGCACGCTCAGTGCTGAGACTGTACGAGAGTTGATTCACCAAAAAACCCATGCCCTGCAAACGACCTGCAAGTTCAAGCAACAGCGCTGAATCGCGGCTCTCCAGCGTAATACTCTGGTTTCCCCGCCACATTTCATCAGCCCGGTTTCCGGATGGATTTCGGTTGTACTGGTAAACACCGTAATAACCGGTGCTGACTTTGATGCCATCCACATCGCGGGTGATCGCCAAAGCATCCGCCATCGCGCGATTGATCTGATTCTGGACAACCGCCGCATCACGGTCGTCCACTTCAATACGAAGATCCGCACTGAGTGTATCCTGCCCGACGCGTATGCGCTCGGTGACTGTCAGACTGATTAAAGTCTGGCCTTCTGGCAACAGACTTGGCACCAAAGATACTGTCTGCGCAAACACCGACCCGGTCATAAACAACAACGAGGTGGAACAGATCAGGGAAGTTGCTGTCAAAAATTTTGTTATCGGACGCATTGTTGTTGAAGGATAGTTTTTTGTTGAATGACGCATAAGCGCCTCCTGCTTGTTGTGCATAAAAAGGTTACTCTTGTCAGAACCATAACGCTGCCAGCATTAAGCCCAGCTTAACCAACCGACAGAATTACCCGAAAGAGCATTCGATGAGCATACCGGATCCGGCCATCAGCTTTGTAAGCGAACACGGCATACTGCTGGAGTTTGTCGCGTCTGACTGCCTGGTCATCGACCCTGTATTTCAACAACGCTTATGCCAGCTCGCCCGATTGCTGCGCGACCACTCACATACCGGCCCACTGTTGTGCGACATAGTAACAGCTCCTGGCAGCCTGCTGTTGGTGTTACACGATGGACGTACCGCCCGTCGCCTGCTTAGACATGCAGAAACCTTATGGCGCGCCAGCGCACAAAAAACGATCGATACAAATGTTGTCAGCATCCCAGTCATTTACGGCGGGGAGTTCGGACCTGACCTGGAGCAGGCCGCCTTAATGTGTGGCATGGACAGTCAGCGTTTTACCGCCCAGCACGCGCAAGGCACCTACTTTGTGCAAAGCCTGGGTTTTATGCCGGGATTTGCCTATCTGGGCGGACTGGATCCTGCGTTACATCTCAAACGCAAAGACACGCCATCCGCGCGGGTTCCGGCGGGGTCAGTCGCGATTGGTGGCAGCAACACCGGCATCTACCCATCGGAATCACCCGGCGGCTGGCATATCATTGGACGCACCTCATTAACCTTGTTTGATCCGCGCGCTGAACAGCCTTGCCTTCTGCAACCCGGCGACTCGGTTAAATTTGTCGCTGTCACGGAGCATCAGCCATGATTGAAGTGTTGCTGAGCTCACCCTTGTTGACTATCCAGGATACTGGCCGTTTAGGTTGGCGCCATCTTGGGGTGCCACGCTGCGGCATGATGGACGAACTGGCTTTGCGTCAGGGCAATCTGTTGCTGGGCAATGACGAACACGCTGCAGGACTGGAAGTTACCAGCGCACCCGTGCTGCTCAGATTCTTGCAAGACAGTGCAGTTGTGTTGATGGGTGCGGACATGCAGGCCAGCATTCTGGACCAGGATCACAAAAATACGCGATTGCAGGGACTGTTGACCGGATTTGTCTACCAACTGGCTGCGGGTGAATGTTTGCGGCTGCAGGCTGCTAAAACGCCAGGACAACGAGGCTTGCTGATGGTGCGTGGCGGGTGCGACGTTCCTGTTGTCCTGGGTTCCCGCAGCACAGATCTGATGAGTGGTTTTGGCGGCCTGAATGGACAAGCGCTGCGTGCCGGCGACAAGATTCCTATCGGTCAAGCGTCACACACCCCCATACATCTCAAAACCGGCGTCCGCCAGCACAGCTGGAACCATAAACTGCGTGTGTTGTCGGGACCTGATTTTACGAAATTTGATCAACACTCGCGCCACGCCTTATTTGAAAAAAGCTGGATGGTCACGGCACAATCCAATCGCATGGGGCTGAGACTACAAGGTGACAGCCTGCAGCTGAATGAATCGAGTGACAAGCCCTCAACACGGCTGCTGTCGATAGGTGTATTGCCGGGACTCATTCAAGTTCCACCCGATGGACAACCCATTCTATTGGCCGCGGATGCACAGACAACCGGGGGCTATCCTGCCATTGCCAGCATCATCAGTTCTGATCTATGGCAACTTGCCTACATGACTAACGGCACCCGGGTGCGCTTTGCCGAAGTCAGTCTCGCCGAAGCCCATGGCCTGGCCCGGCATCAACAACAACAGATGAATCGCCTGCGTGATGCGCTGCGCTTACGTCGGTCACCCGCATGAACAAGTGTATCGATTTAAATGCTGACTTGGGCGAAGGCGGCGACTTTGACCGGGAACTGCTGACACTGGTCAGTTCCGCCAATATCAGTTGCGGGGCGCATGCAGGTTCCGAACAGGACATTCAACAGGCAATCACGTGGGCGATTCAACGCGGCGTTGTGATCGGCGCACACCCCTCTTACCCTGACAGAGAACATTGGGGTAGGCGCTCCATGAGCTTGTCTGCGGGACAATTGCGTGACGCATTGATGTCGCAGCTGCAGTGGCTTGAACAACAAGTGAATAGTCTTGGCGGAGCACTGCAACATGTAAAACCACATGGCGCCTTGTATAACGATGCAGCACGTAATGTGCACCTGGCAGAGCAGGTCGCGCAGTGTGTTAAAGACTTTGATCCCTCACTGGTCCTGGTGGGATTGGCAGATGGCGCACTCATTCAGGCCGGTAAAGATGCGGGTCTCACCGTGGCTGCTGAAGCCTTTGTTGACCGACGTTATCAGGCTGATGGCACATTGGTCCCGCGCCCACATCCACTCGCCCTGATCGACGACACGCAGGAAGCGCTGAATCAAGGGCTGGCGTTTATCCACGCATCCCCCATCAATACA
>JAUSPW010000567.1 GCA_030652635.1 Pseudohongiella sp.
ACCGAAGGCAATGTGATTGGTGTCCGTCGCGGCATTGGTGATGGCCCGTTGTTTGTGATTGCAGCGCACCTTGATACGGTGTTTCCCATGGATACCGATGTGAGTGTTGAAATTCGTGACGGGCGCTATTACGCACCCGGCATCAGTGATGATGGACGGGGATTGACCGCCGTGCTGACCTTGATTGACGCCTTCAATGCCAGCGGTATCAACACCGTCGGCGACATCATGTTTGTTGGCAACGTGGGCGAAGAGGGGCCAGGTGATTTGCGTGGTGTGAAAGCATTATTTCGGGACTTTCCCCAGATAGATGGTTTTGTGTCTATCGACGGCTCGGGTGTCACCCGCATCACCAACGGCGGCACAGGCAGTCGTCGGTTTGCCGTTGAATTTACTGGCCCGGGTGGACACTCATTCAGCGCGTTTGGTCTGGTCAGCGCCACGCATGCCCTAGGGCGCGCCATTGCCAATATCGGCGATCTGCAGGTGCCTGATCAGCCACGCACGACCTTTACAGTGGGCACTGTCAGCGGCGGAACCTCCGTGAATTCCATTGCGCAAGATGCCATGTTTGAACTGGATATGCGCTCCAACGATGCTGCTGAATTGGCAAAACTGGAAGCGAAAGTCAGGGAAGTTGTGCAGTTGGCCGTTGATGAAGAAAACGCACGCTGGAATAGCGATGGTGGTACGGCCAAAGGACAGATTACCGTCAACTTCCGCCTGATTGGCGATCGCCCCACCGGCACAACTTCGCCGGATCATAGTTTGGTGCAAGTGGCCGCATTGGCGTTTGAAGCGGTGGGTTCTCCTGCGCAAGGTTTGCAAACCTCAAGCACCGATTCAAACATGCCGATGTCGATTGGCATTCCGGCGATCACCATCGGTGGTGGTGGTTCAGGCGGCGGGGCACATTCAACCGAAGAGTGGTTTGACCCGACAAACGCTCACCTGGGGCCGCAACTGGCATTTTTATTAACACTTGGGCTGGTGGGTGTGCAGGGTGTGAGTGCGCCACAGCTCTGAAATTCAACATCAGATTATTGATAAGGACATTCGAATGAACAAACAGGCAAGCCTGGACGGACTAAATCAGTACAAGACAATGAGCGAATTAGAAGCGTGTTTGCCGGACATCGTGGCATCACCCAAATCCAGCGGAAGTGTTGGCATGATTGTGTGTCGCCCGCGTAACGACGACAGAAAGATTCTACAGACCTGTGAATTGACACTCAGCGATGGTCTGGTCGGGGACAACTGGAAGCAGCGCGGTGAATGGCGAGCGCCGGAAAAACCCGCCAACGTTGATACGCAGTTGAATCTGATGAATCTGCGTGCAATAAAAGCCATTGCTGCCGACCACGCGCAATGGCCGTTGGCCGGTGATCAATTTTTTGTGGACTTTGATTTGAGCAAAAACAATCTGCCGCCTGGAACAAGGCTTAAGATTGGTAGTGCGGAAATTGAAGTGACGGCAGAACCGCATCTGGGTTGCCGAAAATTCTCAGATCGTTTTGGCCGTGATGCCGTGATGTTTGTGAATTCCGATCAAGGCAAACAGATTAATTTGCGGGGCATCAATGCCCGCGTAACAAAGGCGGGCACAGTATCGCTTGGCGACACCATCAGCAAAATCTGAAGGCCCCAGCCGTTAACAAGCCAGCGTAGCCGGCTCTATGACGACTGCGCTGGCATCTGAAGATGCATGATCCAGCTCTCATGATTTTCAAGCACAGCGGTGAAACCGCAGGCTTGCAAGTCGGCGAGTGACCAGCAAGAGCGATGGTCTTCGTAGGGGTTGGCTTCAATATGTTGTTCTATAAATTCTTTGGGTGTGCTGACCAGCACGGAACCTGAACACACGTGTTTGAGAAGCTCTATAAACTGGCGGCCTTCGTCTTTGTCAAAGTGCTCAAGGATATCGATGGCCAGCACGATGTCGTAGCGTTGGGTCAACGTTGGTAACACGTCCATGGCATTGCCAATAAAAATATTGTTATAGGCGTATTCATGCACCGGCGTAATGTAGTCTTTAAAGGCTTCAATGCCATCAATCACAATGTTCCATTCGCTACGTTCGCGTTTGCGGGCGATTGCGCCATTTACTTCAAACAGGTTGAAGTGTTCAATATTGGTCCGTGCCAGAAAGCCGTATTGGCCAAAACCGGTGCCAACATCCAGAATGGATTTGGGCTGCGAGGTTTCAAGAAAACCGACAATACTGCTGAGTTGCGAACTTTGGCTGAAAGGCATAATTCAAAAGCTTCCGAAAAAAATTGATGACGGATGGTAACCCAAACTTACCTCAGTTGGCAGGGTGTGTTGTGGCTGGCCCAGGATTATGTAAATAAATGGCGGTGTGTTTGGCGCCACCAGATGATAGCTTTGCACAAATTTTAGACGACTCATGGAGATCAAGATGAATTTCAAATACCCGGGCAATGCACGGTTTGTACGAATGCTTGCAGCGTGCTCTCTTGCAGCCTTTGCCGCCTGCAGTCAGCAGGAGCAGACAGAACCCGCCGCTGTTGTGGTCGAACAAGCCGCAATTGTGCAGCCTGCCGGTGTTGAGTCGTTTACAGCCATGATTTCAGGTAACCGCGTTGGTCAGATGGAAGTGCAGCATGGCGACGTCACCAATGTGGGTTATGAATACCGTGATAATGGTCGTGGGCCCTCTGTCGAAGAGGTGATTGAGTTTAATGACGAGGGGGTTCCGCGCAGCTGGCGTGTTGCCGGCGCTACAACCTTTGGCAATATCATCGAAGAGCAATTTGAAATCCAGGGTAGCAGGGCGTTCTGGACTGATACCACTGGGTCCAGCGAATCTGATATGGCCGAAGCCAATTTATATGTCGCACAAGAATCCAGCCCCTATGCCTTGTGGGTCTATGCGCGTTTGTTGTTAGCAGACGATGACAATACTCTGGCGGTGCTGCCAGCGGGTGAGCTGAAGCTCGAGGCGATTGAAAACCTCACTGTCACCAGCAGCAGCGGCGCTGCGCTTGCCATCACCACTTATGCTTTGTCCGGCATCGATCTGAATCCAAGTTATTTTGCCCTTGATGACAGCGGTCTGCTGTTCGCATCCATGA
>JAUSPW010000571.1 GCA_030652635.1 Pseudohongiella sp.
CGGAAGCTTTCATCAATGTCGCTGCCCTTTGCCATCGGCGATCCGACACATAGACTTTGAGCTCATTCATTTCCTCAGCAAGCTTACCTCTGATCAGGTGCACAATGGTTAGCACCTCAGGAGTCAGCTCCACCTGATGGATCTGCTGGTTCCAGGTTTCCCACTCTTCGGATTTGATCTTTAATGGCGCAGGCACCAGCGCCTCCGCTGACGAAGGGCCAGAGGAAATAAGTTGATCAAAATTATGTTTCTCACTGATGGGCCCAACCATCAGTCGGATGATAAAGCGATCGTAGAGTGCTTCGAGGCCTTGGTTGGCGGCAGGTATTTCGTTGGATGCGGCGATCAACGACTTCAACGCAGCTTGCTCTACGACATCACCATTGCGGAATATGCGTTCGTTGATCAGTGTGAGCAAGGTATTCAAAATCGCCGGACTCGACTTCCAAATTTCGTCCAGAAAAGCAAAACTTGCTTTCGGCAGGTACTTTTCCGTCTTTCGGGTATATCTGTCCTCTTTCAGCGCCTTGATAGATACCGGACCAAAGACTTCCTCAGGCGTGCTGAACCGGTTCATTAAATATTCAAAATAGACGGGTTCATGGAAAGCACATGCCACACGTCGGGATATCAGGCTCTTGGCTGTGCCTGGCGGGCCAAGCAAAAATACATTCTGCCCGCACAACGCGCCGAGTACCGCAACCGCAATGATCTCCTCTCGCTCAAGCATTCCTTCATTCAGGTTCTCTATCAGTTTTTTAATTCTTTCCTTTAATGTCACCTACCGCTCCTTGAATGATTTACTCTTCGAGATTATCCGAAATGCGAGTGTACTGTTCGCTACCTGATCCATGGCGCTCAGCGTTTCAAGGGCGCAATAAACATGTCCCAGAAGTGCTCGGCCATCCCCTCGTTAGTTAGTAACTGTTCATGTTGCCGTCGTCCGGAACCACCCATGAGTGCGCGAAAACCAATCAGCTGTCCGTTGTCAGCGACGCTCATGCTTTCATTAAAACTATTCTGGGAAATGCCGCTCTGGCTGTAGCAAATATCTCCAAGCCCATGCCCACGGGAGCCTTTCCAAATCCCTCCGTAACAAACTTTGCTGCCATTGCGGTAGACACTACAAGCAAACGCATCTGCATCACGACGCTGAAAGTCTACATCCAGATCTGGATTGCGTTGTTTCAGCTCATTCAACGAGTTTTCAAAAAACCGGGCAAGATAATCAAGCCCTTCCCTACAGGCGCGATCCCTATCAAGGTCTGTAAACCGTTTTGGGATAGCGAGGTTGCTGGAGCGAGGAGCATAACCAATGCCTGCATCAGGGATTACATCGACAGAGCGCACTGGGATGGGTTTGCTATGGTTAAGCGACTGCACTGAATTTTGTGCACTTAATTTATCCAACGCCCGGGACACGGCATCCACAACTTGCACAAACCCTTCATCGAAACTGGGGAATTGTACGACAGGTTTGCCATCCACTGTGGCGGCCAATAACTTGCCAAACGGGAGTTGCTTCCATGCGCAGGGACGAAGAATAACGGGTATTACAATAGCTTCTCCACGCTCGTGACGTTGCAACGCGGTGCCCATCTCCACCTCATAGCAGTAGTCCAAGTTAATAAAATCGCTGCTGACCAACAGCAGAATGACATCTGCCTCGGCAAACTGCTGATCGATCTGCTCTGCAAAAACCTGACCTGGCACAATACGGCGATCGTGCCATGTTGTTATTCTACCCATACGTTTGAGAGGTGAAAGATGCTTCTCCAGCTCATTACGTAACGCCTCATCGGCATGGGCATAGGAAAAAACCAACGAAGCCATTTTTACTCCCCCTTATCGCCAGTCACAGCCTTCACCTCAGCCAACAAATCACCGAACTTACCGTAGTTCACCTTAACGCCATCATCCAGATCCAGACTGATGCGCTGGTCTGCATAGTGGCGCAGCTTTTCGTCGAATTCTGCGAGCTCCGCTTGTTGTTTATGCAGCGTGGTGAGTTCAGTTGTCAGTCGTTTGGTTTCAGCGGCTGACGTGCTGGCATCTCTGTCCTGTTCGAGTTTTTCAGCATAGCTGTTGAGCTTGGCGGTGAGGGGAATGACGTATTCAGTGCGCATCCGCGCCAAGGTGCCTTCGTTGTATCGGTGCAGGTAAACCAGGCACTCAAACGCCTTGTGTCTGCCGGAGCTGAACAGCCAGTAGATGGGTCGCTTTTTGTACGTGCGCAGGTGGTCCTTAAAAAACTGGGTGCTCAGGTAGCGACGAATGGTGTCGAGAGCCGACTCTCCTCTCTTGGGTTTGATTGCGTGCAGGCACAGACTTTCCGCCACAAAGTCGAGGTTCTGTTGCAGATTTTTGTCACCCCATACTACGCGGACGAACTCGCGGAAACGATTGGTTGAGTCGTCAGCGAACCATTCCTGATCTGTCAGCGGGAGGATGGCATCGTGGTCCGGGGTGAATCGTGGAGCCGGGATTTGACCCAAATAGTCCTGCTGGGTTTCGCCTTGGCTGGCAAGGATCAGGCCGGGCTTGTCCAAGGAGTAGCGGCCCATCATGCAGCCGATAGTGTAGGACACCAGTTCGCGCAGTGTGTCACATCGCAACAGTGTATCTAGCTCGTTCTCGCTGCGATTGCCGCCATATCGGTAATAAGGGTTGCGGGTCAGGGTTATTTCTTTCAAGGGAACGTCAGGCGCCAGCTCATCCTGTAGGCCATATGCGTCAATTAAGAGGCTATTGTTCTCTTTCTCCAGCTCTCTCATTTGCTGAGTAACATGAAACCATTCCCCTTGAGTCTCAAGAAAACACTCAGCAATGGTTGGATATTTGGCCAGTTGAGTTAAGGGGTCAAATTGAAACTCAAACGAAACTTCGTAAGAATCCCAGTCACGTTTCGCTATCGCAATTAAAGACTCGACATTAGCTCTAATAGATTTGTCACTAATTATTGACTGCTGAACCGGCACCTTAAGCAACGCGCCGGGATTAAAGTCTAGAGTCGGGCAAAGATAGTCCAAAAATTTCATCGCAACTCGGCTATTTAATAAGCCGATAGTTGATATTAAGTCGCCGGAATTTACGAAAATCATTGATCCCTTTTGATCGAACAGAAATCCGATGGATGTATACCTACACGAAAAATCTCCAGAAGTGAGGCTGCTGTAGCTCGCGCCTTCTCGAAAAATGTAGTCCAGATTAAAATTATGAGCCCAAACTTTATCCTTTTCTGGGTGACTCCTAGTTCGTAATAATTGACCGTCATTTTCCCAATTAACGAGGTAATCGTTGTTTCCAAACCACTTTCTATTTTCGCCCCCTTTGGTATAAGGAAACCACTTCTTTCCTGATAGTTTAGCCTCTTCTCGATTAGCCGAATCAGTCTTTATGTGATTAGCACTAATTTCAAACCAAAACCGCAAGTAGAAGTCGTTATCGCAAGTGGTCATCCCTTGTAGGGTTTCACCATAGCTGGCGAAATTAGGGAGATTTTCAAATGCATCTAAAATTCCATTTGGCGCCCAATACGCCACTGGCCCCCCGGGTATCTTCATAAAATCTGACGCCGAAGCCCGGTAAAAATATTGACTCATATCCTTGCTCTGTTCCTGCCCCATCCCTATTCCCCCTTAGGTAATACTTTGCGCGCGTGCGCCATATCTGAATTGAATCCGTCCGGGACAGGTTTGAAGTCCTTGGTTGGTGAGCGATGACTGGACTGAAATTGTCGCAGTGCTGTTATGTCGATTTCACCACTGATGCAGTAGTCATGGTTACCACCCTTCACGCGAATGATGTCGCGCTCCCAGCGCTTTTCAAACGGTGCGCGAATGCGACTGTCTCCGTAACGTCGGTTATTGCTCTGAATAATGTAGGCGTGGATATCCAACGCCGCAGATTCCACCAACGCATTGAAAGTCTCGATATCCCGGTTCCACTCAGGAACAAACAAGGCATCGATCTTGCCGCGCAACTCAGCTCGATAGTGGATATTCGTCATCTCACTGCAATTGAGCAGGGAAAAATAGAAGTCGCCATGTTGAATGATCGGTGGCACCGTCCAGGCCTTCGCAGGCTTAAGGGCAACACCAGCTAAGCGGTACAACTCTTTTTCTTCATGAAACGCCGGAGTTTGTTTATCTTGCCGATAGATCATCAGCGAAGGAAAACCAAGCCCATCATGAGTTAATGATGTCCAAATCTGGTTATGAACTCGTTTTCCTGATGCATGAAGATACTCCACGCCGGTGATTAGCGAAATGCGCCGACCGTTAAGCTTGCCAGCAATGCGCATAAACCACTGAGGAGGCATGGCCAGCTCCGGTAGAATAAGATAGCCAGCATTGTCCGGTCGCGAAATCAGCTCGTTGATTAGGCGATTAAGACGTTGATAACGACGACGGCTGTCTGGATCAGGCTTGCGCATCACGGCAGCCACAAAGGCAGAGTCCTGCGTTTCCCAGCTGGATACGGCAATCGTCTGTTTGGCTTTTGGCTCTCCATCCGGAATCTGCAATGTTCGGCGATGTTTATCCCAGCGCGGCATTTTTTGTTCGCTTATGTCAAAGCCGCGCAGGGCGCAAATGACTTTACCCAAGATTACCTGCTCAACAGGGTCGAATGGTGCAGGAGCTACAAGGTATAACTCATTCAGGCTGAATGGGCGCGTTGCAAAGTAAAGCCCGGCAGGGATTCCTCTGTGTAGTTTTGGTTTGAACCAGCTGGCTAACTTAGGAATGGCTTCATCAATCAGCCCATACCCTATACTTTGCCATGTAACCGCATCCAGTTTGTTGCGGGCAGGTATGCCGCGCTGACTGACCATTTCCTTTGGAAGGCCGCTAAAGCGAAGCGGTATGTGTGCTAGATCGTGAGAGAATAATTTGGCATGTATTACCTGAATCTGTTTAACACCGGTAATCATTAAGAAAATTTCATTCCGATGCACGGGCAAGTAGGCACAAATAGTGCCCCAATGGTCCGATACATTATTTGCCCACTCTGACTCGCTGTTGCGACCAAGTTTTACCGGGAAGGCAGCGACAATCGCTGTACCGATGGATGCGTAAAGCTCCTCCCTCCACTTGTCACCTGCATTACTCCAGGACATTGGATCTGATGAAGATTTGATGGCTGGTTCACACGACTCAACAACCTCATCAATCAGATTGCCGACACAGCGTAGTATGGCCCCCAGCTTTTCAAAATCCTCGCACGCAGTTGCCATTCGTACAATTCTGGGTAGATATTGAGCCAGTTCAAAGAATTTGATAGGCGTTAACAGGTGGTCTATTACTGCATCGAAAAAGGCGTGGCGATGAGCTCGCCAAGCATCAGGGGGCAGGTCGCGCTCGTAAGCCTCGTAATCGCGCAGGCTTAGAGCAAAGCCAGCGCGATGCAATGTCAGAGCGTCCGTCTTGCGAAGATTATCTGCGTGCTCGCCGTCGCTATTTGTTGCCTTGAGCAGATCGGTAGCGATTGTTCCAGCATTGTCAGGCAAAACAGGTAGCGCGCGCCACTCACTGGCCCGTTGGTTTATTTGTTCGCTGATAGCGTTTACCAATGCTGCGCCAGTGGCGCCCGACAGGACAAACAGTTTATTTTTGCTGTTTTCGAAAACGATACGGTCTTCTTGAAGATATTTAGGTTGATAACAGATGCTACCCTCTTCCTGCCTTAGCAATTTATTGCCGCCGTCGCGGTTGATAACCCAGCTCCAAAAGTCTTTGCTGCTCGTAAGCTCGCTGGTATTTTCCATCACAAGCAGAATGTCATCTACGTATCGACCGTAGTACAGAGGCACTACCTGCCGATCGATAAATTGATCTAGCTCGAGCAATGCCGCGTTAGCCACTACTGCAGATGCCGGCAAACCTACCGGCAGGCCCTTTTTAAGCGGTGTATTTTTTGCCCAGGCTTGCAATGCAGTAACAAACAGACGGTTAAGTTTTTGGGATGTCTCCGGGATCTCAATATCAGCAAGTTTGTGAAAATCCTTATCGAGCATGAAGCCAGGGTTAAGTTCGTGGTAGAAACTGCTGACATCCGCCGTGAGTGCGATGACCTTTTTCTTGTCTGCGAGAGCAGCACTCATGGACTTAATGGCACCGTCACGCCAATCGCGAAACGGTTTCAAATATGGATTGAATGACCCCAACGCTAACGGGTTGATCTGATTAAATCGGTTGCGGCGCAGACGACTTCCGTAAACATTATTACCAAGTGACTTATCGAACAGGTGGCCAACTTCCAACATCCATAGTGCAGAAAGTACATGGAAGTCTATGCTGCAGCGCGCCATCAGACGGAACTCCGCCTCAGGCTGGATTGCGCTGGAGGTCAAGTTTGACCATTCCTGCGCTGGATCAGCAAAAATAACGGCAGTTTCTTGCTCTTTGGATTTGTCACACGGCTGGTATTTTTTTGTCTTGATTGCTTTAGGGGCAAGCACCCAGGAGCCGAGGAAAGATTCGTCAGTGACCCAGCTCTCATGTTCTCCGTTTAGCAGATCCTGGAGTTTTTTCAGGTTTTCAACCAGGCGGTCTTCATAGTCCGCCATATCGAATAGTGGCGGATTCGTGGAGTAGTACAAATCGACTTTGGCTTTGCGCCAAGCAAGAGTGAGCTGTTCCATCGTGACGTTCACTTAGCGCCCTCCGACTTTTTCCCCATCATTTTGTCATCAAGTTTGATGAATCCAGCACGAATACCACGCCCAACAAACCGGCTTGGCCGAGACATTAGCACCTTGTAACCTAATTCCGCCGTACCCACTAACGCTCGCGCAGTGCCTTCGACCGCAACACCTACTCCTTCAAACACAGCCTCAACCCCGTGACCACCATTGTTGTAGCGTTCAGCGGCGTGATTGATGCCCTGCAGGGTGGCAAAGAGCCCGAGCCCGCCCAGCCCTGCCAGCAATGCATCAACAGTGGTGTCTTTAATGTCAATGACTGAGCCGCCAAGGGCCAGATTGACTGAGTTTTCCAATTCCGCATTGCTGTATCCAGCATCAATGGCGCGGGTATATTCAGCCACTTCGGAGGTGGCGAATACCGGAATGCCGGGATCCACGCTGCCGACGTAAGCGATGCTATCGGTGGCTTTGATTTGATAAGCCACGCCGTCAA
>JAUSPW010000582.1 GCA_030652635.1 Pseudohongiella sp.
TGGAAGCCATTCCAGAAGTAGTTAGTTTCACCAATAGCAGTTTTTTGCCTGGTGGTTTGTGGGGGAAATTCGGGTACAAGCCTCAGGAGGGCTCGCAAACCAGCACAGAATTTCTGACGAATACGGTCACTGTCGACGCAACCTTCTTTCAGACGATGCAGATCGATTTGCTTGAGGGTGAAAATTGCAACAGCGCTTTCACCGCGTCGGATCTTCGTCCCGTGATTCTGAACCAGGCTGCCTCCCAAGCGTTTGAGTGGGCAGATTCTTCTATTGGGAAAATCCTGCGAGGTGCCAGTGGCACACACTATCGCGTCGTCGGAGTTGTTGCCAATGCTCGTTTTCGGGGACCACAACATGCTGCAGAGCCATTTGTATTTCATTGCGGTACTGAACCAACATGGGCTGTGGTTGTGCGCATGGCCCCGAACAGTATGGCTTCAGGATTGGGCAAGATTGAGCAGATCTGGCAGGGCATTTATCCAGAACATCCATTTGCGTACGCACAATTGAGCGATGTTGTGGAAGGACTGCTGGGCGAAGAGGTGGAGTTTGCATCGCAACTGTTCGAATTCACCTTCATAGCCATGTTCATCGCCTGTCTGGGGCTGTATGGACATGCCACCTTCTCTGCCAATCAAAGCGCAAAAGGCATGGGTATACACAAGGTGTTTGGTGCATCAGGCAGAGACATATTTCAACTCATCTTGCGGGAGTACGGTAGTTTGCTGTTGATCGCGAATGTCATCGCCTGGCCGCTTGGCTTTATTCTGGTTCATCTGTGGTTATCCGATTTTGTGGATCCCGTGAAAGTCGATGTATGGTATTTCATAAAAGGTGCCTTGATTGTGATTGCACTTGGCTCGCTCACTATCTCGACAAAAGTATGGCGAGTGGTCAGAACAAATCCTGTTCAAACATTGCGTTATGAATAAGACGCCTACATTGTCGTACTCAGATTACAGAGACACCTCATCCTGAAATATCTCCTCGATGGGCAATCCGAATAATCTCGCCGCCTTGAACGCCAGCGGCAGGCTGGGATCGAATTTGCCTGTTTCGATGGCGTTTACCGTCTGGCGTGATACATCCAGTGCTTCAGCAAGTTGGGCTTGTGTCCAGTTGCGCTCGGCGCGCAATACTTTCAGACGGTTCTTCATCGGTAGTACCTGTGGCCGGCACGGATGGCAATACCATAGGTGAGACCAATGACAATGATGAGGCGGCTGATATCACCTTCGAAGGCGATCAGCTCACTGCTCTCCAAAAGACTTAGTGTGATCCCACCCACCAGACCCGCACCAAGAGCGATTCCCATAGCGTTCAGCGTGATTCGCTGCTGCATCTCGTCCATGCTCCTCAGTTGGCGGGCATTGGCAACGATCATTCCCACCCCCGTCCCCACGTTCAGAATAATGGTCATCCACACCAGCACCTGATTGTCCTGCCACAACAAGCGAGAGCCGAATGCCGCCAGTGCTGCCGTCAGCAC
>JAUSPW010000584.1 GCA_030652635.1 Pseudohongiella sp.
GGTGATGTTCTGCAGGAACAACAGCGGAATCTGTCGTTGGCAACACAGCTGTATAAAATGCGCACCTTTTAAAGCGCTTTCTGAAAACAGAATGCCGTTGTTGGCCAGAATACCAACCGTCTGTCCAAAAATCTCTGCAAAACCACACACCAAGGTACTGCCGTACAGCGGTTTAAATTCATCAAACTGCGAGGCATCCACCACGCGCGCAATAATCTCGCGCACATCGTAGGGCTGGCGCACATCAGCGGGCACAATGCCGTAAATCTCGTCGGTGTCATAAGCGGGGGCAGGGGCCATCAGATTCAAGGAGTGAGCGGGGCGGTTGAGCCGGGCAATGCTGCGCCGCACCAGTGCCAAGGCGTGCATGTCGTTGTCGGCCAGTTGATCGGCGACACCGGAAATTTGTGCGTGTACTTCCCCGCCGCCCAGTTCTTCTGCGCTCACAATCTCGCCAGTAGCGGCTTTCACCAAGGGCGGGCCACCCAGAAAAATGGTGCCTTGATTACGCACAATAATCGATTCATCAGCCATGGCGGGCACATAGGCGCCACCGGCGGTGCATGAACCCATCACCGTTGCAATTTGAGGAATGCCGGCTGCGGACAAGCGTGCCTGATTAAAAAAGATACGCCCAAAGTGTTCTCGATCCGGAAACACCTCAGCCTGATGCGGCAGGTTGGCGCCGCCGGAATCTACCAGATAAATACAGGGCAAATGGTTTTCAGCGGCAATCTGCTGCGCGCGCAAGTGCTTTTTGACACTCAACGGATAGTAGGTGCCGCCTTTGACGGTGGCGTCATTGGCGACAATCACACAGGCCTGCCCGGATACCATGCCGATGCCGCTGATCAGCCCTGCGCCGGGGATCTCCTCGTCGTACACCTGATAGGCCGCCAAGGCAGACAACTCAAGAAAGGGAGAACCGGTATCCAGCAGCGCCTCAACCCGTTCTCTGGGCAGCAGTTTGCCGCGCGCGGTATGCCGGTCACGGGATTTCTGGTCACCACCCAACGCCAACGCACCGTGCAAGGACTGCAACGCATCACGCAGCGCCGTGTGATGGCGGTAGTTATGCGCGAAAGTGGGATCCTGACGGTTGATTGATGATTTTATTGTGCTCAATGCTCAGGTCTCTGTGTTCAATGTTGCTTCAGTGGTTTGCGCCACAAGGCGGGAGTCGGCCTCGGAACGATGGCTGCGCCATCTGATTGTTCCTCGACGGACATCCCGCCTCGCGCCGCGTCAGGGGCTGTGCCATTCGAGCACAAAACCCCGAGTTGTGTTAGCGCCGGAATAATGCTGGCTCAGCGTCGGCACAACCCGTGAGTCGATCTCGGAACGACGGCGTTGCCGTCTGATTGTTCCTCGACGGACGTCTCGCGTTGTGTCGCCGCTGAGCTGTTTGTTTACAAGTCATCACGCTGTCTCGCGGAACAACTCCCGCCCGATCAGCATGCGCCGGATCTCCTGCGTTCCTGCGCCGATCTCATACAACTTGGCATCGCGCAACAATCTGCCGGTGGCGTACTCGTTAATGTAGCCGTTGCCGCCCAGAATCTGAATGGCTTCCAGCGCCAGTTTAGTGGCCAGGTCAGAGCTGAACAGGATAGCGCCGGCGGAGTCCTTGCGGGTAGTTTCGCCACGGTCGCAGGCGCGTGCCACAGCGTATACGTAGGCGCGTGCGGCATTCAGGCTGGTGTACATATCGGCTAGTTTGCCCTGGATAAACTGGAAGTTGCCGATGGGCTCACCAAACTGTTTCCGGTCATGCACGTAGGGCAGCACTTCATCCATGCAGGCTTGCATGATGCCCAGAGGCCCGCCGGACAGCACCACCCGTTCATAGTCCAAGCCACTCATCAACACGCGCACACCACCATTTTCCTTGCCCAGAATGTTTTCGGCCGGCACCACACACTCCTCAAACACCAGCTCGCAAGTGTTGGAGCCGCGCATGCCGAGTTTATCGAGTTTGGGGGAGCGGCTGAATCCGGGGCTGTCGCGCTCCACCAGGAACGCAGAGATGCCTTGTGGTCCCGCTGCGGTATCAGTTTTGGCGTAAATCACATACACATGCGCATCGGGGCCATTGGTGATCCACATTTTGCTGCCATTGAGCACAAATTGATCACCCTCGCGGCGGGCGTTGAGCTTCATGCTCACCACATCGGAACCCGCGCTGTGTTCACTCATGGCCAATGCGCCAATCTGCTCGCCGCTGATCAAGCCGGGCAGATAACGGGCTTTTTGTTCATGGGTGCCGTTGCGGAAAATCTGGTTCACACACAGATTGGAGTGTGCGCCGTAGCTGAGACCAACACTGGCTGATGCACGACTGATTTCTTCGGTGGCGATCACGTGCGCCAGATAACCCATGCCGGCGCCACCATATTCTTCGGAAACAGTAATGCCCAACAGGCCCAGGTCGCCCATTTTTCGCCACAGGTCGGCGGGAAAGTTATTGCTCTGGTCAATGTCGGCGGCACGCGGCGCAATTTCGCGCGCGGCAAATTGCTGTATCTGATCCTGCAACATCTGCAGACTGTCATCAAAGTCAAAACTGAGCTGGGGATACTGGGCAGGGGAAGCTGGCATAACATCGGTCTCGAACAGCGTAAATTGTTGTTGAGACCGATTCTAAACCAAAAGTGAACTGATTCACATCACACGGCAAATTGCCGCGCCATCTCACGCATGGCCTTGATATCGTGGGCCAGATGCTTGCTGCTTTCAGCAGTCATACGTGATGCATCGCTGGTGCGCTCGGACTGAGTCTGAATGTTGACTACGTTGCGGTTGACCTCTTCAGCCACTGCACTTTGTTCTTCCACCGCTGTTGCCACCTGGAAGGTCATGTTCCGGATATCTGATACCGCCTGGCTGATGTGCATGTACGATTCACCAGCCTCCTGATTGAAATTCACACACAAGCGCGCCTTCTCCTGGGCGTTACCAATGCTGTCCACGCAGCTGCGCGTGCTGGCCTGGATACGGCTGATAATGGCCTTGATTTCAACGGTAGAGTTTTGTGTACGTTGTGCCAGAGTGCGCACTTCATCCGCCACCACCGCAAATCCACGACCCTGCTCGCCAGCGCGCGCGGCTTCGATGGCCGCGTTGAGGGCCAGCAG
>JAUSPW010000586.1 GCA_030652635.1 Pseudohongiella sp.
AAGGCTGCGCCGGGAGCAGGAACAATTAAGCACCGAGTTGGCGCAACTGCAGCAACAGATGAATCGTCGTCAACAAATGCAGCAGGCGCAAAACTCCCAGCAGCAAGGTGGCCAGCAATCCAATAGTCAGGCAAGTAATGAAGATATGCAGCGGGCACTCCAACAAATGCAGGAAGCTGCCCAGGCCGATTCTCCCGCTCAGGCAGCTGCGCGCAGTCAACGCGCCCTGGAAAGTCTGCGCGAGCAGCAGCGCCAGATGGCGCAGCAACCGGCAAATTCAGCAAATCAGCTGGCTCAGAATATTGCTCAGCGCGGGCAACAGCTGATTCAACAGCAGCGTCAACTCCAGCAGGCGCTGCAGCAACTGGCGCAACAACAAGGGCTGGGCCAGACCCGGCAAGCCGCCAGCAATTCTGAGGAAGTGCAGGAATTGGTGCAGCAACAGGAGCGCAACCGCCAGGAGTTGGCCGAAATCGAGCGCATGCTGCGCGCGGTAATTGCCCGTGCCAGCAATGAGGAACAGCAGCTGTTATCGCAGGCGCAACAGGCCAATCGCGCGATTCGGCCACTGACGGAACAGATGGATACAGCCAATCGGGTGCTGCGTAACGGCATGGTCAATCTGGCCATCGATATCGAAGGCGAAGTTGCCGAGGCATTGAATAATCTGGATAGAAACCTGCAGGCTTTGGGGGCTGGAGGTCAGGCACCCTCACAGCCTGGTCAGGATCCGGTGATGCAGGCAGCTGCCGATGCAAGTGCTCTGCGCCAACAGTTGGAGCAACTGCAATCAGAAATCGATGCGCGTCAAGCGGGTCAGTCCGGCGACGCATCGATTGCCGAAATGCGAGAACAACTGGCGCGCTCACAACAATTGGCGCAACAGCTGGCCCAGCAGTTGGATCAGGGCGGGCGGCAGGGCGCACCACAGCAGAGCCAGCGCGGACAACAGGCTCAGCAGTTGGCACAACAGGGTCAACAAGGTCAACAAGGTCAACAAGGGCAACAAGGGCAACAAGGGCAACA
>JAUSPW010000590.1 GCA_030652635.1 Pseudohongiella sp.
CATCAAAGCACTTGACGTTAAAACCGCAAATCGCTGCCTGCAGTGCAATCTGATGTCCCATGTTGCCGGCACCGACCACACAGATATTTCGGATATCTTCGAAGTTCATGGTTATTCCTGCTGTTTTGTTGTGAGATGGTAATTCTCTGGTTTTATTCTCCAGACCCGTATTGTGCTTAAAAATCGTGATAAATCCAGCCCCTGCGCATCCATTTAATCGAATTGACAGTATTAACTGGAAAGCGCATAAATAAATTTCAAAGTAAGTTCGGAGCCGATGACTATGCATTGTCGCTTATCCGTTAAAACTGCCAGGATGGTGAAGACAAATACGTTGGCACTTTTGCTGCTGTCACTGATGTCGGTTAATGGTTATACCGCGGATCAACACACAGTGGCGGGTTATAACACTGTTTCTATTGACCGAATACTTGAGCTTCAAGCGGACGCGACACAGCTGCATGAACGGGGGCAGTTGGATGAAGCTCTGGCCGTTTACAATGAGCTATTTCTTGCTGTGCGTCTGAAAAGTGGCTTGTTCACAGAAGAGCAGTTGTTGGTCCTTGATCGCTTATTAGCGGTAAATATTGATATGAGGGACTGGGATAGTCTGAATCAGCAATTGGGCTATCACGAATGGCTGATTAACCGTTTGTTCGGCAAAAACCCGGTAGCATTGGCGCAACAACTGCAGGTCAATTCCTTGCACCGTCAGCAGGCTGCCAGTCAACTGCAGGGCCCACAGAGAAGCTGGCACCTTGTGCAGGCCAGAACTCAGCTTTGGCGTGCAGTGAGTGCTTTGGAGTCACTTCCGGAAGAATCCGACCGGCTGCCAAAACTATGGCTTCAAATTGCCAACCTCCATCTCGAATTGAACAATGACGGTCAACGCTGGTTAACCAGTTTTGAAAACCGTACGAATGAGCCAGACATGATCAGTGGGTGGGCGCTGCGGGGTAATGAGGTAGAACAGCGCAGCTACGAGATCGGTTCGGAATTGCTTCAAAAGATTTCTACGCATTACAGAACGAGACAATATCCATCGAATGTTGATCGTTACGCGCTCGAGGCCCAGTTAGTCGCACTGCAGGGTGATTGGGAGTTGTTATTTGACCAGCCCAGACAGGCTTTGCACTTCTACCAGCAGGCGCTAAAGGTTGCATCCGATTCGTCATGCCCTTCGGAGCTCAGAGATGTGCTTTTTGGCCAAGCCATTAGTTTACCTTTAGCTGAGCTGAACATTGAGGAATCAAGCTGCGCGCAGATCAGACTGAAATCCGTTGAGGTTATAAGCGGTCAACTTCTTAGCCAAACCGACTCAAAGCTCTATCGCCCGCAGTGGGAAAATTTGGAGTAATTACATGAATAACAGTCAGTTATACGGCTTTATTAAGTCGGCCAGACACCCTCTGGCAATACTAAGTGTTAGTGTGCTGGCGAGTGCTTGTATCACAGCGGAAGAAGTCAGCCAGCGCCAGGCAAGTCGTATGCCTACTCCCGCCGAGGTCGAGCAGTACAATGCCTCGGTATCCCCGGACGAGCGCATTGTTTGTCGTAATGAAATACCGGTCGGCAGCAATATTCCGGTACGCAAGTGCCGGCTGATGATAGATATTGACGAAACGTCGACGTTTCACAGGGAACAGTTGCGGCGCGCGCTCAGATAACACGCGCCGCAACAGCTTAACGGCCTTGATCTGCCTGAGTGTAGTCGCAGACTCCTTCGGGGAACACAGATCTGAGTCGCTCTATCTGCTGGGAATCTGGCACCCAGCTTCCATATGTTCCATCGCTGAGCGCGGTATCTAGGGGTTTCAATGCGCACTTGAAAACGCTGCCCTCTATTGGGCCTCCTGCAACAATCCTTGATGTTGAGTACAAGGGGAACGCCTGAGTACAGCTGCCAGGCTCGCTATCATCCAGCACGCCACTCCAGACATCGCTGCCCTGAGCGATCAAACTGCCATCAGTAGCAAAGCAGGCATCGACGGCTGTAGCAGGTCGATTTCCCGCGACTCCGGCCTCGGGATTAGCTTTGATATTTATAACCCAGTCGTGCAAAACATCAAGCGCCTGCATGGTCTGATCGTATGAGCGCGCAGGCCTTGCATCGGTGAACCAGATCAGCTGGTTATCCGCATTGCCCATCCGGTTTGTGATGCGTTGTCTCGCAGAAAAGGACTGATGGGAGTTGTGCATATCCAGCTCCTCTTCCAGATAGTGGCGCCAGTCCACAATCGGAATATTAAGCTGTCCATCAAATACCATGCCTGATTCATACAAGGCTCTGATTGCCTGCTCATCGCCCACTGTTCTGGGCGCTGGCGAATCGCCTTCGGGCAGATTCATGTTGCGCCGACTCCAAGGATCAAAATTGTCGGCAGTGGGTTCGCCCAGAAAAGGAAATCCTTCTTGCACCATTTGTGACGGATGCTTCCAACCGCCAATTTTGGCATTCAGATCAAGAAACTCCTCTGCCGTAATCGCCCCTTCAGTCAATGCCTGCAACCCGTACTGCACGCCAACATTATCCCAAGGCACACGTGCGTCACCATTGGCATCAAGCCCGTAGATATTTTTTAAATCGTCATAATGTGTCCACTGCACAGAATCCATGATGCCCGGCGGCTGCATTTTGTCCTGCTCTCGCACCTGACCGTAGTGGGGATTCATGCTCAAAGGCGTGAGCCCGCGCCATGCCGGTATGCACTCGTTTGACCCCGGCGCACTCGCATAGCCCAATTGTCTCTTGATCTCAGCCAACGGATCCGGGACGGCATCCGTTGAGTTAAAACCTATCAGCATGCTGCGATTCCTGGTCACTTGCCACTTAGGATTATCACGGTCAGTGACATCCATGTAGTGCTCTAACAGTTCGCAGTCACCCACATGAATTGTTTGTGTGACCATATCAGGATAGGAATACTGCGGCACACCTGCATCAATGAGCCCAGGATGATTTTGCTGGTATACATACTGCTGTATTGCGCCACCCGAACCACCAATCGCAACCGTATACAAAGGCAACCCAAAGCGTTTGATAAAGTGCTCTTTAACCATCAATGCCGTCTCGCCACCAACTTGGAGGTTGTAGTGCTCGCCAGTGCGGTTGCCAGAAGAGTATGCAACC
>JAUSPW010000596.1 GCA_030652635.1 Pseudohongiella sp.
CAAAATTTGATCCCTCCGTCCCCTACCTGTTCATTTTTTGATCCCTCCGTCCCGTAGCAAGGTCACCGTCCCCTACCTGTTTAACAAGGTCAAACCAGCTTCCAGCGTGATGGTGGGGTGCCAGCCGAGCGCGCACAGGGCGCTGGAGTCCAGGAGTTTGCGGGGGGCGCCGTCGGGTTTGCTGGTGTCAAAGACCAGTTTGCCGTGGAAGCCAGTGACACGGGCGATTGTCTCGGCGAGCTCGCGGATAGTACAGTCGACGCCGCTGCCGACATTCAGGTGGGACAGCATGGGCTGAGTCGCTGCCTGCCAGGCCGAGCGATCCAGATTCATGACGTGCAAACAAGCGGCAGCCATGTCATCCACGTGCAGGAATTCTCTCCGGGCGTTGCCGGTTCCCCAGATCACCACCTCTGCAGCATTGTCGCGCACCGCTTCGGAAAACCGTCGCAGCAGCGCGGGAATCACGTGACTGTTCTCGGGATGATCGTTGTCATTGGGGCCATACAAATTGGTGGGCATCACGCTGCGATAGTCGCGTCCATACTGACGGTTGTAACTCTCACACAGCTTGATGCCAGCAATTTTGGCAAGTGCATACGGCTCGTTGGTTGGCTCCAAAGCCCCTGTTAACAATGCATCCTCGCGCATGGGTTGCGCGGCGAATTTGGGATAAATGCAGGAAGAGCCAAGGAATAGCAACTTCTGCACATCATGAAGATGCGCCGCATGAATGACATTACTGGCAATCATCAGATTTCCGTAGATAAACTCCGCCGGGTAAGTATTGTTGGCGTGGATGCCGCCCACTTTGGCAGCCGCCAGATACACCTGATGCGGGCGCTGCTCCGCGAACCACGCCTGCACTGCCGCCTGATCGAGCAGATCGAGCTCATCACGCGCGCAGGTCAGCAACTCAACTTCCGCTTGCCCTCGCAAAGCGCGCACAATCGCAGAACCCACCATGCCGCGATGCCCTGCCACAAATATTCGTATTTTTTCCATCTCAGACATCCACGGGAACAGACACATCATGGCCATGGCGTCGCAACAAAGCATGCCGTTTGGCCAGTTTTAAATCCTCGGCGACCATTTCAGCACACGTCGCCTGCGCGCTCATCACCGGTGACCAGCCCAACTTCTGCCGGGCTTTGCTGGCATCCCCCAACAGCGACGCCACCTCTGCCGGCCTGAAATAGCGTGGATCCACGCGCAACACCACATCGCCAATCTTTACCGCAGGTGCATGGTCTCCCTTTATATGCTCAACCACCGCAATTTCAGACACCCCCTGCCCCTCAAAGCGCAAAGTCATGCCCAACTCAGCCGCCGACCAGCGCACAAAGTCACGCACCGAGTGCTGCACACCGGTAGCAATCACAAAATCCTCCGCCACCTCCTGCTGCAACA
>JAUSPW010000597.1 GCA_030652635.1 Pseudohongiella sp.
AGAATGTTAAAAAGGCTGCTCAGAAATGACGCCAGCGACGGATCCACTTTGCTTTTTGACAGCATGCGCCTGATCATGCCGATGACAATATTCACCAGCCACAAACCCAGGATCAGGCTGACGATTGATCCCAGCAGTCTGGGCCCGTAACTGATGGACATCGCCAACAGCATATCTGTTGATAGATTCAGGTCGAGCAGCGACTCCATTTGAATTCTCTCCCAGCGTTTATGTGCTCTTAACAGCCACATTAACCTACAGGTCTGACAGACATGTCAAATCATGAGACTGGTCGGACATGGTTGCTGCGATTGCCATTGTCGGCCTGCAATCACATAATACAGCCATTGAAACGCTATACCCTTCAGCTGCAAAACACAGGCGAACTCACCATGATCAGTCCAAAAACAAGCGTGATATCCCCAGTATTGTGTGCTTTCGACAAGGGACATTTGTCCAGCAAACGCAAACAAATCGCACCACTTTTGATCAAGAAACTGCTGCCCCTGGCCTGCTTGTTCGGGTTCTCAACCGCACTTGCACAACCGGTGGCGCTAACAGGCGCCCGCATCATAGATGGCACTGGCGCAGCGGAAATCTATCCCGGCACACTGATCATGGATCAAGGGAAAATTATTGCAATTGGCAGCACAACAGATATCCAGATTCCGGAAGGTGCCCAGGTAATTGCTTTAGCTGGCAAAACCTTGATGCCGGGCCTGGTTAACGCGCATGGACACGCCGGTGGCGTGCTCGGTTTGGAAAGTGGCCATTACAGCGAAGAGAACCTGCTGCGCCAATTGTCACTGTACGCCAGTTACGGCGTTACCAGCGTGGTCAGTCTTGGTGATGACGAAGAGGCAGGCTTTCGGTTGCGGGATACTCAGAATCATGCTGATCTGGACCGGGCGCGTCTGTTTGTAGCGGGTCCCGTACTCAATCCAGCCACGGCTGCGCAAGCGCTTGAATTGGTCGATCAGACGGCAGCACTCAAACCTGACTTCATAAAAATTCGTGTTGATGACAACCTGGGTCGCACACCTAAAATGCCAGCCGAGGTATACAAGGCAGTCAGTGCGCGAGCCGATACACATGGCATTCCGCTGTCCGTACATACTTATTACCAGCAAGACACCAAAGACTTGTTGCGTGCTGGTGCCGATCATGTGGCCCACAGCATCAGAGACTCACACATTGACGATGAATTTATCCAGCTCATGCGTGCGCGTGATATCTGCTACACACCCACCTTGACCCGAGAGCTGTCGACCTACGTGTACGAAAGCGAACCCGCATTTTTCTCCGACCCGTTTTTTCTAGCCGGCGTTGAGGCTGATGTATTGACCATTTTGCGTGAACCCGAGCGCCAGCAGCGCATGGCACAGAACGCCGCGGCCCAGCAATACAAAGCAGCGTTGCCCATCGCCATGACTAATCTTAAAACCCTGTCAGATGCGGGTGTGCGGATTGCCATGGGCACGGACAGTGGCCCTGCCGCGCGCTTTCAGGGTTATTTTGAACATCTGGAGATGTGGATGATGCAGGATGCGGGCATGACGCCCATGCAGATCATCAAGTCTGCCACCGCAGACGCAGCCGCCTGTATGAATCTGAGCGACACCGGCACACTTGAAACTGGCAAATGGGCTGACTTGGTGGTGCTGGGACAAAACCCCTTGGAGGACATACGCAATACCCGCTCCATCGAGCAGGTATGGGTCGCTGGAAATCAGTTGCGCCGCCCGCGGTTCTGAAACAATAAAAGAGGTCCGGGTTCTGCGGGAGCAGCCACCAGTTCCGGGAATCCATCCGCATCAAGATCAATGATCTGGACGTCGGATACGCCTCCCGCGTGCAAGGCATACCGGCGCCACAGCGATAATTCTGCTTGATAATAAAAAACCTGCAGACCGGAATTTCCACCGACGATGATCTCATCAATCCGGTCTTGATTCAGGTCTGCAACC
>JAUSPW010000602.1 GCA_030652635.1 Pseudohongiella sp.
GCGCTGGTGTGCATTTCGAACTGCGACAAAATCACCCCTGGCATGTTGATGGCTGCACTGCGCCTCAATATCCCTGCCGTGTTTGTATCGGGTGGCCCGATGGAGGCTGGCAAAACCAAACTCGCCGGTCAGGTTATCAAACTGGATCTGGTCGATGCTATGGTTGCTGGCGCTGATGACAATGTCAGTGACGAGCAGGCGGCCGAGTATGAGCGTTCTGCGTGTCCTACCTGCGGTTCATGCTCAGGTATGTTTACAGCCAATTCCATGAACTGCCTGGTTGAGGCGCTTGGCCTCGGTTTGCCCGGCAATGGTTCAACACTTGCAACTCACTCTGATCGCAAAGAGTTGTTCCTGCAAGCGGGGCGCACCATTGTTGACATCACCAAACGCTACTACGAGCAGGACGATGCTTCCGTATTGCCGCGCAGCATCGCCAACTTCAAAGCCTTTGAAAACGCGATGTCTCTGGACATTGCCATGGGCGGTTCTACCAACACCATTCTGCACTTGCTTGCCGCTGCGCAAGAGGCTGAACTCGACTTCACCCTGAAAGACATTGATCGCCTGTCACGCAAAGTGCCGCAACTGTGCAAAGTGGCACCCTCCACATCCAAGTATCATATGGAAGATGTGCACCGGGCCGGTGGCATCATGTCGATTCTGGGTTCACTAGAGCGCGCAGGTTTGTTGCATGGCGACGCACATACCATTCACAGCACCAGCATGATTGAGGCCTTGGACAAGTGGGACATCAAGCGCAATGCAAGTGATGAG
The DNA here is from genome assembly GCA_030652635.1 of Pseudohongiella sp. Lineage (GTDB taxonomy): Bacteria > Pseudomonadota > Gammaproteobacteria > Pseudomonadales > Pseudohongiellaceae > Pseudohongiella. Next base: position 778 of record JAUSPW010000602.1, read on the forward strand.
GTAAAGCAGTTTTTCCGTGCTGGTCCGGCAGGCATTCCAACACAAACCGCATTCAGCCAGTCTACCCGTTGGGAATCTCTGGATGACGACAGGCAGAATGGTTGCATCCGTGACATCGAGCATGCTTACAGCCAGGAGGGTGGTCTGGCAGTGTTGTACGGCAATATTGCGCAGAACGGTTGCATCGTAAAGACCGCCGGCGTGGACGAAAGTATTTTCACTTTTAGTGGTCCCGCACGCATTTTTGAAAGCCAGGACAGCGCTGTGAAGGCTATTCTGGGCGACCAGATTGTAGCAGGAGACGTGGTGGTCATTCGTTACGAAGGTCCCAAAGGCGGCCCCGGGATGCAGGAAATGTTGTATCCCACGACTTACCTGAAATCCAAAGGGCTGGGCAAGGTGTGTGCACTGTTGACAGATGGTCGGTTCTCTGGCGGAACCTCCGGATTGTCGATTGGTCACGCATCGCCAGAAGCGGCGCAGGGCGGCGACATTGCGCTGGTGGAAGAAGGAGACATCATCAGGATAGACATTCCAAATCGTTCTATACACCTGGCTATCAGTGACGCCGAATTGGCCCAGCGCCGCACCAATATGTCCGCCAAGGGCAAAGCCGCCTGGAAGCCGGTGGAAGACCGGCCCCGTAAAGTAACCGCGGCGCTAAAGGCCTATGCTGCGTTGACCACCAGCGCCGACAAAGGTGCTGTGCGGGATATTCATCAGCTGGATTGATTTGTGCGGCCAAGCTGCGCGGTAAGTCGCCGCGCAGCCTGCCGTTGTTATTCAAAAATCATCTCTCGGTCTTTAAGGGCTTCCTCTTCCCAGACAATCACTCACGAACTCCGGTTGCGGATATTGGCCTTGATCCCGGCCATTCTGACTTTTGCCTGTTCATTGGTCAGGAACTCTGAATTTCCGGCATTTAGTTTCTCAAATGCAGCGCTGATTTGTTCTGAAAGCCACGCGTCTTGAGTCATCAAAAGCTTTTGCTGCTCCGCGAGTTGCTCGGTAAGTTCTCTGCAGGCATCGCTCAACGTACGCCCCTGGCTTTCTGCCCGCTGTTGCGCAAGGCACTTTGTTTCTTCATTTACACGAAACTGAATTCTGGTATCCATGATCTGACCTGCGAGCGCGCGGAAGATTGTGTGTACAAACGTTTGCGCGCTCACCTGAAGTCTTCAAGCTTGTCAGTCGGTTGTCACTACCGGATCTGATGGCTTTTCTCCCAGCCAAAATGATCCGTCAGTTTTACCCACACCCAAGCACCCGCAAACGGAGAAGATGCAGTAACCAATAACCGTACTGACGCCTCCCATGTCAACCCAAACGCTTGATAAATGGTAAGTGCTTTAATCAAGGACCACCCCATTAAAAGGTAAAACAGTGAAGGGTCCCTGAAACCCGTATACACGCCGGTAACAGGTTCGCGCAGATATCTGGGAGCAATAAACAACGCAATGGCGGGCCCCAGGATGCCATTAATCAATGGGTCAATTTCTGCAAGAAAATTCAGAATACTCACCAGTTATCACTCTTGTCTTGCCAGCCGCGCGCACCGGTGAGAATTGCCATTCCAATGGTTACACCACCGTAGTAGATGCTGCGAGCTGCGACGGCAATACTGCCAAAAAAACCAGTCGCAAAACCCATAGCTGAACCCATGGCAACGTCACCGATGCTGCCGCCGCCGGAGTATTCTGCGATTCCGCCAACGACCGCACCTATTCCTCCAGCTACTAAAGGATTTCCGCCAGAAACTTGATCAACTTCCCTGTTTGATAGCTCACGCATAATTTCTCCTTGTGGTCTCGTGTATACAGGCATCTGCCTTAAGTGTTGTAGCAGCAAGGAATATGGTGTGCCAAATTTATTGACGTAGTATAAATCGTGTGAAAAGTCTGCCGGGCTCAGATCCCCCATGGCATCGACCGCAAAATCACCACCGTCTAACCCATGACAATACAGCCGCCCTTGATCAGCCTGTACAGTGTTGTGGTCGGGAGTGTCACGACGTGAAGTGCTATTGGATGAAGAGGGAATTTTTATGATCAATCATGTGTTATTGCGTAAAGCTGGCCAGGGCCTGGTTGCCCTATTTTTGATGGCTGGCGCGCAGGCAACTTTGGCGGCTGATGTGCTGGGTGTGGCTTGTGAATCGCCGCCACCCGTACATTGTCAGGCGGGTGACTGTGCAACTAAAACGGCTGTGCGGGGGAATGTTACTGAGCCCGTCAGCGGGCGGCAGTATTTTCTGGATTATCCCTGTGATCTGCAGCCCGGTGAGGACGTGGTATTTGTACTCAATATTCATGGTGCGGGCTCGATTGCCAATTGGCAGCGCCATTATTTCCCGGTGATGGATTACAAGGAGAAGTACCGACTGGTGGTGGCGACCTCCACCGCGGAAGGCTCATCGTCGATGGGTGGCGGAACCGGTGTGCGCATGTGGATGCCGCAAACAGATGACGCGCATCTGCAGGCAATTACCACGCAGGTGATTGAGGCCTTCGGCGCAGACAATATCAAATCGTTCTGGCTGGCAGGGCACAGTCAAGGCGGCATGACATCACGCCGTCTGGTATGCACCGATTTTTTTGCGGACAAGGTGGATGGCATGCTGAGTCTGTCGGGCGGGCGAATCGGTCAAGCGCCATTTGTTGCGCAGTTTGGTCCGCCGTTGGCGGATGGATCACCGCCTCCCGCTCGTCCTCAAGCGGCCAGTGCTGCGGCTGAGAATATTCCGGCGTGTGATTTCTCCCATATTTTTGCGATTGGTGAGTATGAAATTGAATCACTGCCAGACTCATCACCTTGGGCGGAGCGTTACCAGTGTGAGGCACGACAACATTCTCAGGTGGTTGACAGTCAGCCGGGCTGGATTTACGACACTGGTCGGGCGGGTTATCCGGTCTGGGGTCGGGAAGCGCGACCGGGAACAGCCGATGTGTTTGTGTATCCCAATTGCGCAGACAACAGAGTTGTGGCGGATGTTGTGCGTCTGGACAAAGGACACACCGAAGGTCTGGAGCCGGAAGTCACCCAGCGAATTCTGGAACTGATGGTGTCAGCTAAAGGCGGCAAGGTTCAGGACGCTGCCGCCCACTAGCAGGTTTTTGAAACGTTATCTGCACCTGGTTCCAACATACTGCCCGCGGGTCTTCAGGGTGTGCTGGAATCAGGGCAGATCGGCTGCTTCCAGCACAAATTTAAAGTCGCCCAGATGTTTCAACCGCACATTAAACGTGTCTGGCCCGACTTTGACCAAGGGCAAAATCAATACGTTTGCCGCTTCATCAAAGTATGACGGTACCGATGTCATCACGTCGTTACTGAGCTCTTCAGCGCTGGCCAGTTCAAAGTGATAGGCACCTTCGATGATGCCTGTCAGCCTGAGCTGTACCGCAAATTTTGAGCCCGCACCATACACTTTGGGTACAGCCACCATGCCTGTTGCATCGATGTAGGTGTTGTAGTCGAGCTTTAAATTCGCCAGTGAGTTAATGACGTTGGCAGTGGGTACATGTTCATGAATAAAACTGAACAGCTGTGAGATTCTCGCATACACACCCGGTGAACCAGGTGTCCCGCAATTGGACGTTTCACTGCCCCCAAAACTGGTGATGCCCAGTTGCATCGGACCGTCATTCAACATAACAAACAAGGGGCCACCGCTGTCACCCTGGCAGGTGTCTGACGTATCGGTACTGGTATATCCGCCCGCACAAAACATGTTCGCCGTGATAGAACCCTCGTGCGCCGCTGCGCATGTGTTTTCAGCAATCGTGATCAGTTGAGTGGCCAGCAGGTTATCAGACGGCGTTGAGCCATCACCTACCGTTGCTCCCCAGCCGGCAACAATGGCAGGAATGGCACTGGGTATAGCCCCGGTGAACAGTCGCACCGGTGCAATATTGACCGTTGACTCCAGTTCGATCAACGCGATATCAAAGTCATGGCTGTTGTCGCTTGTTTCTTTATTCGGGTTGTAGTTCGGGTGCACGATGACTTGCTTGGCCGCTACCTGAATCGCACCTGCCGACAAATCGGTGATATTGGTAGAGTTCAAGGTGATGTAGGTTCTGGAGGCGACATCAGTGCTGACCGCATCGCCTGCATCATTCAGAAAGCAGTGCGCGGCAGTCAGAATCCAGCGCGACGCAATCAGGCTGCCGCCGCAGCCTCCGCCTGACTCGCTGTTTCCTTCGCTGACGATAAACAGACTCGCCAACCACGGGTAGGTGCTGGTGCTCGCGGGTTTACCATTGATGATGCGTGATTGTTGGGCGAATGCCTGCGGGCTTGCTTGTGCACCAAAAAGTATCAGCGTGGTTATCACAAAAATATTTTTGAATCTTTTGGTCATTACGATAATTTCCTTTCCAGGAGTGAAAATATTTTTTCCGAGAATATAGCGGGGCCGGATTGGCGGCAATTGGTCGCTAAAAAAATATCACCCATCTGGCTAGTTGCATCGGTCTGTAATTAGGCGCAGATTAATCCGCAGAAGGCGGGAATTGTACCCGCACGCCTCTGTTGTTGCGCCTTGGCGCAGATGCGTCCTGACGTACATTGCAGTGGAGGATTAAAATGAAATATTTTGTACCGGCTATATTTAGAGGCTGGTGTATCGCCAGTGGCCTTTTTGCTGTCTTGTTGTTTCCGTCGCTTGTACTGGCAAACGGACCTGATCTGAGTGTCTCCAAAAGCTGCGTTATTGCCAGTCCGCAAACAATCAAATGCGACGTGGTGGTGACCAATATCGGGACGGTGCCGACACTTCCTCAATTCACTATTACGGATACGGTGACAGCCACTCCTGTTGTAAACTACCTGTCTGTCGGCGGAAGTCTGGTAACGAGTTGTAGCCCGGGTCCTCAACAGATCAACAATGTCAACATCGTTTGTTCGGTCACCGGGTCCTTGGCGGTAGGCGCATCGGGTACTGCGATTTTTGATTTTTCGATGCCGACAGGAGGAGAGTTCCAAAACTGTGCCAGCACAACATTGCCAGTCAATCCCATGGCGCCACCGGATTCAAATTCACTGAACAATACTAATATCTGCACAACACTGACTGTTGATCCACCCACTCCGTCACCCGCTGCTCAGGATCTGTCAACAGACAAGGTCTGTGCCGTCAACGGCGCGCAGTCGATTCTGTGCACCATCACCGTCACCAATGTCGGTGGCACCGCCTCCAGCAATCCATTTACCCTGAGTGATGTGGTCACCGCCAACAACACGGTCAATCTGACCGGCGCCGGCGGCACACTCAACCCAAGCTGCTCACCGGGTGCGCAGGTCATCAACAACGTACCGATCAACTGCACCATCAACA
>JAUSPW010000605.1 GCA_030652635.1 Pseudohongiella sp.
TCCCATTGAAGCAACATTGGCCCAATGGATCGAGCAACAAGGACGTAACGCCTTCATGACCTTGTCGGTGCCGGAAGCGTCATTCAAGTTAGTTCAGGCAGCCGGCCGCCTGTTGCGAAGTGAAACCGACACGGGGCGGATAACGGTATTTGACGAACGCCTGATAAACAAGTTTTATGGCAAATCCATTCTGGCGTCATTGCCACCGTTTACGCGCGAAATATTCCCGCGCTGGCTGGAATCACCGGGCGCTGATAAACCTGCAGCCTGATCAATGTCTGGGCTGTGTATAGGCAATACCATTTTTTTTGTCGATGTAATAACCAATGGCGGCGCCTGAAAGCAGTCCAATCAATGTCACAAGCAACACATTATTGAGCATGGCACCCAGACCAAATCCGAGGAACAGCCCGCAGCTGATACACATGGCCATAAAACTGGTTGCCTTGAGTTTTTTCGACGTTTTTACTGATTTTTTACGGCTGGTTTGACTCATTTATGACGCCCTCCGGTACAGGTTGCTGAACCACATCAGTGAGTAAAATCTCTACTGGTCGAATATGATAAATACGAACACTGCTTTCAGGCTGACGACTGATGCTATTGGCAAGACTGCCTCCGGCAACAATTCTGCCAATAACCGTATGCGTTGCGGTTAACCAAGGTGTATCTATCAGGGAAATCAATAACTCGGCATCATTGGTGCCGGGACCTTTATTTGCCATTAACACACTGCCGGCCACAGGCCTTCGTGAGGGCAGGGCGGCGTTGTAACGATATCCCAGTAATTCATGAGCTTGCATTATATTCATATTGCGAAGCCTATCTGTAATGCGATCTTGCTGAGTATCTGCCTGCTCACGACTTCTGATATTCATGTTGCGATACAGAGGGACCAATACCCTGTCCTGAAAGTCGGCTGTATCTGCAATATTCATCCATGCATGCGGGCGACCGGTATTGTCGAGAAGTTTCTGTTGCTCTAATCCCAGGCCGCGCGCGTTTATTTCGTCTGCCATTGTGCGAGGTCTTTCGCGACCGGCTCGCTCCGCTGCTCCCGTTTGCAAAAAACTCCCTGGCACGACTCGATGGAAGGTAAGCCCATCGTAGTAGTTACCGCCGTTTCCATTCGGCATCAACGTGCCAGTTGCCAGATCAAGCACTCTGCGCACGCTTTGCGGGGCCGCGTTGGGAAACAGTTCAAGGTACAGATCGCCCTCTGAACTGCTGATTTCCAACAAGGGGTTACCCGGGTTTTCCAGTAATGGCAGCAGTTGCTCAGATAATGTCTGCGCCACGCTTGTTGATACCAATAAGACTGAGAGCAGCGCAATGGCCAGCAAATGCACTTGAAATGAGGCTCGATGAATGGTTTTTCTAATGTTTGTCATGGCACATAGTCACGTAAAGCCTGAGGAGTATCAATATCATACACAACGCCTGGATCGCCAGTTTCCAACTCAATAATAGCTTGCTTGTGCGCTTGCAGCACATGCCTTGCGCCAGCATCTCCATGGCAGGCCAATAGTTCGGGAAAAAATTGTCTGCCAAAACCCACAGGATGTCCACGAACTGCTTGCCATGTTGGTATGACTATATTCTGATGGTTTGCGGCATCTAACAATAAAGACAGGGTGCTGGCTCTGATAAATGGCATATCGCCCAGGCACACAAAGGCGCTTTGCCAATCCGCTGGTACATTTTTTATGCCATGCGCCAGGCTGTGTCCCATGCCTGATTTTGCATCGTCACACAGATACAAAAATCGCGTATGTGTGGCTGGCAAAAAGTCATAGACACCTGCATCCAGCAACTCTTGTCGCCCAACAACTATAATATTATCAGTGGATTGAAGAATATTTATGAAAGTTTGCTGAAGAAGGGTATTACCATTCACCAGCGTAGCGCTGAGCTTGATTCCACCAAAGCGCACGCTGAAACCTGCAGCAAGCAGTATGGCTCCATTTTTTGAGGCGCTTGAGGCTGAAGGCGTCTGTACAGCGAGCGCATTTTGAGAAAATGTCATGAGTTCTTTACGCTACATTGGTGTCCGGTCCTCATGGTATGGCGATACACCACAAAGACCGGACCCTTTGTAATTCGACAGGAATTAATCCCAGCTCAGTGCGCCGCCTGTTTGATACTCAATAACCCGAGTTTCAAAGAAGTTCTTTTCCTTACGCAGATCCATGATTTCTGACATCCACGGGAAGGGGTTTTTGACGCCTTTAAATTGTTCCGGCAGTCCGATCTGAACCAGACGACGGTTAGCGATGAACTGCAGATATTCTTCCATCATCACTGCGTTCATACCAAGTACACCGCGTGGCATGGTGTCGCGTGCGTATTCGATTTCCAGCTGAGTGCCCTGGAGGATCATCTGGGTAGCTTCGTCTTTGAGCTGGGCATCCCACAGGTGCGGGTTTTCGATCTTGATCTGGTTGATCACGTCGATGCCGAAGTTCAAGTGCATGGACTCGTCACGCAGGATGTATTGGAACTGCTCAGCGACGCCGGTCATCTTGTT
>JAUSPW010000608.1 GCA_030652635.1 Pseudohongiella sp.
AGGAACTGCAGACCACGGTTGGTGTATTTTTTGGCAATGGAGATCACCAGACGCAGGTTGGCTTCCACCATTTCCTTTTTGGCGCGGCGTGATTTGGCTTCGCCAATGGACATGCCACGGTTGATCTCTTTGATCTCGGCAACGGTCAGGCCATTTTCTTCTTCCATGGCCTGCAGTTTGCGCTGTGTACGCTGTACTTCTTCGGCAACGTCGGGCAGACGAGTCGCCCAGACATCTTTGGCGCCGGCAAACTGATCCAGCCAGGCATCATTAACTTCGTTGCCGGGGAAGCTGGTAACAAATATTTTCCGTGGCATGCCGGCATTGCGGCAGCACAGGGTCATCACCGTACGTTCGTGACGACGGACTTTAAACAGAGCGGCACGTGCCTGATTGACCAGGATGTCGAACAGTTTTGGGGTCAGCTTGAAGGTCTTGAACATCTCGCCGAGCTTTTCCATTTCCGCCAGCGATTCTTCGCTGTGACGGCCGTGTTTGGCAATTAAGGCTTCGGAGGCTTCAAACTGTGCGCGCAGGTCGGTAAAGCGCAGACGTGCTTCTTCCGGATCCGGGCCTGAAGCAGTTTCTTCCTCTTCAGCGCCGGCCAGTACCGTGTCGTCGTCTTCTTCAGTTGCTGCGGCATCCACCTCAACCACTTCTTCAATTTCGACGGCTGGCGGAATCTCGACGGGGTCGTCAACTTCCAGATAACCCACAATCACATCGCTCAGGCGACGCTCTTCGCGGGTCACCATCTCATATTCATTCAGAACATGGGCAACAATGCCGGGAAAGCTGGCCATGGACTTCATCAGTTCACGCAGGCCTTCCTCGATACGTTTGGCGATAACAATTTCGCCTTCACGGGTCAGCAGTTCCACGGTACCCATTTCGCGCATATACATACGCACGGGGTCGGTGGTGCGGCCGGCTTCGTTTTCAACCGCTGCCAACGCTGCCGCAGCTTCAGCCGCCGCCAGTTCGTCCGTGCTGCCATCACCTTCGTTCAGCAGCAAGGTATCCGCATCCGGTGCAGTTTCGTACACCTTGATGCCCATGTCGTTGATCATCTGAATGATGTCTTCGACCTGGTCCGGATCCGAGATGGATTCCGGCAAGTGATCGTTAACCTCAGCATAGGTCAGATAGCCCTGTTCTTTGCCTTTGGCAATGAGGGCTTTTAACCCGGACAGGCCGGATTGTGGGGAATTCAGAGACGAATCAGACATAACTTCCCATTCGAGTGAAGAGGTGGCGGTTTGAAAACAAAAATTTAGCCGGGCATTATAGACCTGCAAAGTCATCTATGCCAGCGACAGTCATGAATCCGGGGTATCGTTTTTAGCCGATCTTACCCGGGGTTTCAATTGTTCCAGTAATTGTTTCCGCTTTTGTTGCTTTTGAGCCTCTTGAAGCAGTTGACCCAGCACGAAGCTGAATTCTTCCGCTCGACCCGCTTCCGGGGTGATGCGCTCATTTTTTAGCAATTGTGTCAGGCGCTTGCCTGCTGGTGTGCCATAACAGTGTCCCAGCAGCGCGTACGTGCTTATATCGGGGTCGTCACGGGCAACTTCAAGCAGTTCCAGCAATAAATTTGTATCTTCGTCACCCAGAATGGCCAGTGAGCTCAATTCGCCATCGGCTTTTTGCGCCAATGCTGGCTGGTGTAACAATAATTCAACGGCCAGCAAGCCGGATGATTTTTTCATGCGCGCCGTTACGGGTGCAGGCTCAGGGCTGCGGAAATCACGTTTTGGGCGCACGCTGGGCGCTGGATGGTGAGTGCCGTTAGCCTCCTCCAGCCACGGAGGTGGTTCGTCGTCGGGTTGGGTGGCGACGGGCGCAGGAGCAGGCGCTTCCTGCAATAATTGGTCAATGGTTTCGCGGCGCGTGCCGGCAAGGGTGGCGAGTTTGTCCAGCATCAGCTGTTGAAACAAGCCGCGCGGCATCAGTTTGATCAGTGGGATGGCCTGACTGAACAGGCGCGCCTTGCCGTCCATGGTGGCAAAATCGCGGGCATCGCCGAGTTGAGCAAAAAACACATCGGACAGCGGTTTGGCGTTGGCGAGGCGTTCGCGGAACGCGGTAGCACCTTCTTTGCGCACCAGCGTGTCCGGGTCTTCCCCCTCGGGCAAAAACAAAAAGCGTACCTGGCGGCCGTCTTCCATCAGGGGCAGCGCGGCATTAAGCGCACGCGCGGCAGCGGCACGACCGGCATTGTCGCCATCAAAACTGAACACCACGTTTTTCACCAGCCGGAACAAGCGCGTCAGGTGCGTGGCGCTGGTCGCGGTGCCCAGCGTGGCAACGGCAAAGTCGATGCCGTGCTGCGCCAGTGCCACAACGTCCATGTAACCTTCAACAATCAGAAAACTGTCGATTTTCTGGCGTGATTTGCGCGCTTCCCACAAACCATACAGTTCGCTGCCTTTATGGAACACTGGTGTTTCCGGGGAGTTCAGGTACTTGGGT
>JAUSPW010000610.1 GCA_030652635.1 Pseudohongiella sp.
CGACGTCTTCTGATTCGTTTGCTCAGGTTGCTACTCCAACAGCAACAACTGGTCAAAAACAATTTCGAGCTGCCAGAGTAGAAAGTCCGCCGATTATCGATGGAGTTCTTGATGATGAGGTTTGGTCTTCAGCTGAAGTAATTACCGATTTTCATCAGACCAGACCAGGAAACGGAACTCCTACATCAGAACGCACGGAAGTCTATGTAGTGTACACAGACGATGCCCTCTATATTGGAGCAAGGATGTTTGATAGCGAGCCTGAACTTATCGCTGCTCCGGTGATAAGGCATGGGCTTGGAATGCCGTCAGACGATAGACTTGTTGTGATTCTTGACCCATTTAATGCTAGAAGGGCTGGCTATCGATTTGAGACCAATCTGAATGCCGCGCGTCACGATGCATTGTATACAAGTGCTAATTCATTTTCTCTGGATTGGAATACCATCTGGGATGTTGCAACCAGTGTAGATGGAAAGAGTTGGATAGCAGAGATAGAGATTCCCTTCAAATCTATTCCATTTGATCCGGCTGTAGAGACTTGGGGCTTTAATTTTGGTCGTGCCATTCGTCGCCGTGGTGAGGAGATGGCCTGGGTTTCGCAGAACCGCACATACAATCCAAGTATATCGGGACAGATGACTGGACTTACCGGCTTGGATAAAGGAGTGGGACTGGATATTGTTCCGTCAATGGCTGTGAATAGGCAGCAACGATATGATCCTGTAACTAAAAAGACCGATTGGGTCCCCTCGCTAGATGCATTCTATAGAATTACTCCTTCGCTCAATGCTGCTGTAACGATAAATACGGATTTTTCTGCAACTGAAGTTGATAGCCGGCAGGTTAATCTAACTCGATTCAATTTGTTTTTTCCGGAAAAACGAGACTTCTTTCTAAACGACTCGGATTTGTTTCAGTTTGGTAATATTGGTGCCATGGCTGGTGGTAACAATGCAACGTCACAAGGAGCTCGTGAAAATGCCAGACCGTTCTTTTCTAGAAAATTAGGACTCAGCCAGACAGGTTCTCCAGTTGATATAAATTACGGAGGTAGAATCAGTGGCAGAGTTGGTCGATGGAATATCGGCACACTCGCTATCAAGCAGGATGAATTTGCGGGTGTAGATTCTTCAGATTTATTCGTAACGCGCGTTTCTGCAAATGTTCTAAACGATTCAAGTCTTGGCTTTATTTACACAGATGGCGATCCCGGCTCAAATCGAGATAACCGAGTTGCCGGCTTGGATTTTAAATATCTCAACAATCGGTTGTCCAATGGAAGGCAATTTGAAGCTGACGCGTGGTATCAACAATCTGATACCCCAGGACTTGATGGCTCTGATGCTTCATATGGTTTTGGATTGCGTCTACCTAACAATACCGGATGGCGATCTCGCTTCGCATATAAAGAGGTCCAAAAGAACTTCAATCCGGCAATGGGTTATGTGAATCGCTCAAATATTCGCGATTTCACAGCCGACTTGGGGTACACACATTTTTTTGGTGGTGAAATTTTTCAATCTGTTTTTACTGGCGTTGATGCGCAGAGAATAGACGTCATTGACGGAAACTTACAGAGCGAAGTCTTTGTTTATCGTTTGGCTGAAGTACAGACAAATACGCGAGACGCATTAAATGTTTCCTACACTACAAACAGAGAAGTAGTTCAGAACCCTTTCACATTGTACACATCACCCGATAGACGTATTGCGATACAACCCGGCGATTATGCATTTGACGAGTATCAGATCGGTATAAACTCTGGAGGGCAACGCCGATTCGCGGGAAGCGTCAGTTACACAGGAGGAGACTTCTATAATGGGACGAGGACAAATTTAAGTGGAGCCGTTTCATGGAATCAGTCACGTTATTTTGTTACCTCGCTTAGCTACGACTGGAACGATATAAAATTACCACAAGGTAATTTCATTACTCGTTTAACCTCGGTCTCAACCCAAGTAGCGTTTTCATCAACG
>JAUSPW010000611.1 GCA_030652635.1 Pseudohongiella sp.
AGTTGATCTGGAAGGCCCAAAGGCCGGCGAGGTGTTGGTGGAATTAAAAGCCACAGGCATCTGTCATACCGATGCGTTCACCTTGTCGGGTGACGATCCCGAAGGTGCTTTCCCGGCGATACTTGGGCATGAAGGCGCAGGTATAGTGGTCGACGTCGGCCCCGGTGTTAAGTCCTTAAAAAAGGGCGATACCGTGATTCCTCTCTACACGCCGGAGTGTCGCGAATGTGAGTATTGCCTGCACCCCAAAACCAATCTGTGTCAGGCCATTCGTAGCACACAAGGGCGCGGCTTGATGCCAGATGGAACCAGTCGTTTCTCGCTGGATGGTGAGCCGATTCTGCATTACATGGGATGCTCTACATTTTCCAATTTCACAGTGTTACCAGAAATTGCACTGGCCAAAATCCGGCCGGATGCTCCCTTGGATAAGGTTTGTTACATCGGCTGCGGGGTAACCACGGGCGTAGGCGCGGTGATTTTTGATGCCAAAGTCGAACCCGGTTCTCGCGTGGTGGTATTTGGTTTGGGTGGAATTGGTCTTAACGTCATTCAGGCAGCCCGTCTGGTTGGTGCGCGCCAGATTATCGGCGTAGATATCAACCCGGGCAAAGTGGAGTTGGCGCGCAAATTCGGGATGACTGATTTCATTAATCCCAAGGATGTGCACAACGTGGTGGAAGCCATTGTTGAGCTGACCAAGGGCGGTGCGGATTACACGTTTGAGTGTATTGGCAACGTGACCACCATGCGACAGGCGCTGGAAGCGTGTCACAAGGGCTGGGGCGAGTCGATCATCATTGGTGTGGCGGGAGCCGGCAAAGAAATTTCAACGCGGCCTTTCCAGTTGGTGACGGGGCGGGTGTGGCGGGGCAGTGCCTTTGGCGGCGCGCGTGGGCGCACCGACGTACCAACCATTGTGGACATGTACATGGAAGGTCGAATCAACATTGATGACTTGATCACGCATACCATGCCGCTGGACAAAATCAACGATGCCTTCGATCTGATGCATGAAGGTAAGTCTATCCGGAGTGTTGTGCTTTATTAGGGGACGGAGGGATCATTTTTTGTACA
>JAUSPW010000612.1 GCA_030652635.1 Pseudohongiella sp.
CATCATTGACCACTGGGCCATTGAGCAGGTGTTCCCGTTATTGCCGCTGCACAAACACGAACAACGCCCACAGCTCCGCGCCCAGGTAGTTGATCTGACCTGCGACACCGACGGCAAGATAGATCAATATGTGGTTGGCAGTGGCAACACCAATTGGCTGCCGCTGCACAAACACCAGCACGGCGAAGCGTACTATATCGGCATTTTTCTGGTGGGCGCGTATCAGGAAATTCTGGGTGACGCACACAACCTGCTGGGTCGCGTTGATGAAGTCCACGTGTACGCACGAGACGATGAAACCGGCAATTTCTGGATAGAAGAAACCTTGAAGGGTATTAGCACCAAAGAAATGTTGAATCAGGTGCAGTACTTCCCTAACGATCTGGATCGTCGTATGACAGAACTGGTGCGCAAACAAATTAATGCCGGCGTGATCAAACCTGCAGAAGGCACGCGCATTCTGAACAACTACACCAAACGACTTGAAGAAAGCACCTATTGCACAACCGAGGTTGTGCGCTAGTCGCCACACATTAACCCAAACAATTTACCTGGAGAGAACACATGTTCAGTCACATCATGCTCGGTGCCAACGACATCGAAAAATCAAAAACGTTTTACGATGCTGTGCTTGGCGCACTGGGTTGCCCACCCGGTTTTATCGATGATAAAGGCCGTTGTTTTTATCGCACCAGCACCGGCATTTTTGCACTCAGCAAACCCCTCAATGGCGAACCTGCGTGCAACGGCAACGGCAGCACCATCGGATTTGCTGCGGACAGCCCGGAAGCTGCAGATGCCTGGCATGCTGCCGGTATGGCCAATGGTGGTGTGACCTGTGAAGATCCTCCCGGCGTGCGTGCCGGTGCACATGGCAAATTGTATCTGGCGTATCTGCGCGACCCTTCAGGCAACAAAATTTGTGCCCTGCACAGACTGCCTTGATTTAACAACATGGCCATCATGTGCGCGAGTGCGGCGGAAGCCGTCAGGTCCATCAAGTCAGGCGACCGGATCTGGTGCCAATCCATGGCCGCTACACCCTACCGCCTGCTGGAGGCACTCGCGCAACACGCACAGCAACTCAGTGACGTGCAGTTATTGCAGCTGCATCTGGAGCAGGCAGAGTCGGTGTGCGCCCCTGCGCTGGATGGTCACTTGCGCAATCGCTGTTTTTTTGTGGGCGCCAGCACACGCGAGCTGGTGAACAGCGGCCGGGCAGATTATGTACCCGTGTTCCTTTCGGACATTCCACGGCTGTTTCGCAGTGGCGATCAAGGCATTGATGTGGCACTGATTCAGGTATCTCCCCCGGATCGCCATGGCAACTGTTCACTGGGCATCTCCGTCGAAGCCAGCATGGCCGCGTGTGAAATGGCCTCCACCATCATTGCCCAGATCAATCCGCAGATGCCGCGCACCCACGGCGATGCCTCGATTCCATTGAGCAAAATTCATGTTGCGGTAACGCTGGACAGCCCGGTGGTCACACACGATCCCAAACCCTTTTCAGACACCCACAAACGCATCGGCGAACACATCGCCGGGCTGATCAAACACGGCGATTGCCTGCAGATGGGCATTGGCGCCATTCCGGATGCTGCGCTTGCAGCCTTGCACGGCCACCGGCACCTCGGGATACACACAGAAATGTTTTCAAATGGTGTTCTGCCACTGCTGCAGTCGGGTGTCATCGACAACAGTCGCAAGGTCATTCAACCCGGCAAAACCGTGACCAGTTTTGCCATGGGCTCCCGAGCATTTTATGATTTTCTGGACGACAATACTGAGGTGTTGTTTCTGGACGTCGCGTATGTGAATTCGCCGGCGGTGATTCGCAAAAACCCGCAGACCGTGTCGATCAACAGCGCCATTCAGATTGACCTTGGCGGCCAGGTCAGCTCGGACTCCATCGGCAATCGCATCTATTCCGGTTTTGGGGGACAGGTGGATTTTGTCACCGGCTCACAATTATCGGCGGGCGGTCGTTCCATTATAGCCTTGCCAGCGACCGCAAAAGACGGCAGTGAATCGCGCATCACCGCGCAGTTGTCACCCGGCGCCGGTGTCGTCACCTCGCGGGCGCAGGTGGATTATGTCGTCACCGAGTACGGTGTAGCGCGCCTGCGTGGCACCAGTTTGCGTGAGCGGGCGCAGTTATTGATTGGCATCGCGCATCCGGATTTCAGAGAGATGTTGCAAAAACAGTTTAATCACGATTAACGGCTTGCAATATGGCCAAGGCATTTTCAAAATCAAAAGCTGCAATCAGACGCAAAAACTCCGAGCCCGATTCCTGCCCAAGCTCAGTTGTTAAAATGACTGCATGACGCATCGCCAGATCGTTTGCTTCGATATCACCAGTCTTCAATTTTTCTTTAAGTTCGTGAATGACATTGGCAACAAGCACCGGGCTGCTGCTCTCAGAGGGGGGCTGTGCCGCAAGCACAGGCATCAGGTCACTCACCAGTTTTTCCAACAAGTCGGCCAGTCGCAGCGCCTGTACTGACAGCTCTGCAGATCCTGACTTTGCATCGTTCTGCACCGTGGCAGCCGCATCTGACACGGTCAATGCGCCAATATTCCCGGCAGCGCTTTTGAGTGTATGGGCGATACGCTGTATCGCTTGGCTATCGCCGGTACTGGCAAGGCGGCGCAGACGAGCGGAGTCCGTCTTGTGCTGATCTGAAAACATCGCCATCAACCGTATGACAAACGCTGCCTTGCCTCTTGCCATCATGAGTGCGTGGTCCAGATCGATGCCGGCAATATTTTTTAATTTGTCCATTGTGTCGTGTGATAGCGGTGACGGTGTCGCCCCATTTTGAGTTATCGAGGCTGGTTTTTCTGACGAGTTGGCGCTATCTGCAACGGCAGGCAACCACTTGAGAAGCAATGAGTACAGAATCTCAGGCTCCACCGGTTTGGCAACAAAGTCATTCATACCCACTGAAAAACATGCCGCTCGATCTTCCACAAAGGCGTTGGCTGTCATGGCGAGGATGGGAATATTTGACCAGCCCTTCAGACGCCTGATTTGTCGGGTTGCCTCCAGTCCATCCATATTGGGCATCT
>JAUSPW010000616.1 GCA_030652635.1 Pseudohongiella sp.
TGTTGATAACGGGTGTCTGAGTTAATAAGAAGGTCTCTTATACTGCTGAAACGCTCTGAGTAGAGTTCAGACATTTTTGTTTCAGTGCGTTCGATTTGTTGGTTATCCAGCAGGACAATTCTCGGGCTGCGGCAAACGCCATCTCTAATCGCTTGTTCCAGCCCATAAACATAGTCCCTGACCAACTCTCCCTCAGAAGACGAATATCGCCCCAATGCGACCAACCCGTCGTCTGTGCGCCACGGAGTTCCGGAGAGCGCGAGTGTAAACGCAGCTTTTGTTTGAATTTTGTCCGCAATGTGCTGCCCCCAAATGTTTCCTGATAGAGCTTCTTCGCTGGCACAGTGATGAATTTCATCGAATATCACCAGTACCCGATACTGGTTAAACAATGACCAGAAACGTTCGTCTTTAAAAGTCATGGATTGGTAGGTGTACACGCCTCCCAGGGATCCCAATTGACCGTCGAAGGTAGCTCCAAATATGGCCTCCAGTGTTCGGGTAAAGGAGTTCACCACTTGAATCGTGGGCGCAAAGCAGATGACGAGATCGATTTCGCCATCGATATGAAGGCGCTTCGCTAGTTCTGATGACATCCAGGTTTTTCCTGCGCCAGGGGTGGCTTGGCAAAAGAAATGCTTGGCGCCGCTCCGGTAGTGGCTCAGCGCGGCACCTATGCAAGAGGACTGCCAAGCTCTCAACCCGGCGGTTGCAGTCATAGCTGTTCTTCCAGAACTCTAACTGTGTGCTCCAAAGCCCTTAGTTGCCCCATCAGGTTTAGGCTTTTGTCCCTGGATGAATGGTAGGTGGTCTCTAGTTTTTCGCGCAAAAAAGGGTGTTCGGCTAAAAGAGATTTGTACGTCTCAGCCTCCCCGAGGCTCGAAATGAAGTCCATTCGGACCGACTTAAGTTTGGCCTCAATTTCATGGAGTGAACTTTCTGTTGGTGTAAGATTCGAATTGCGATCTGTTATCAGAGTTTCAGTATCTGATTCAACAGGTAATTTTGGCCTGAATGCGGGTTCAGTTAAGTTCAGTGTGATTGCCCTTGGTATCTCCTGCACATGATATTCAACATTTCGGCTCATAGGTGCGCCGCGCCTGACCACCCAACCAATTCGAACCATACGTCCGACCTGCTTATAAAGATATCGCCGGACAAGTGGTGCGGACAGCGAGGAATCGATGGTTATACGGCGCATATACTCCGAGCGTAATGTCGTGATCGTGAAGAATGAAAAGCGAGGCAATTGGACTATTTCACCTAGAACCCGATCCAGAGCAAAAATACGTTCCTTCATACAAGACTCACAGGGTTAATCAAAATGTTCATAAATGAGGATTATAGTCCGTGGTCTTATAGTCCGCAATAGATGATATTTGTCAGATGGACCTGGCATTATTATTAGGTAAAAGAATTCGTTTGCTACGAAAAGCGGCGGGGTTTTCTCAGGAGGGCCTTGCCCTTGCATGTGGTTTGGATCGCAGCTATTTGGGGAGAATAGAGAGGGGCGAGGTGAATATTACTGTCATGACTTTATATCAGATCGCAGAGGTTATCGGCTGCGATGGAAAAGATCTTTTGCCTGAAAACGATCACAGGCCCTAGCACTTAAAATTGTCTAAACTGCCGCTCTAGTCTCTAGTTTTGCCTGCTGCACATTGAATCCACTATTTCATTGGAGCGTCTGAGCGTAACTCCCATAAATACTTGCTGATAAATTCTATTGGGATAGACGTATCATTTAAGGTTGTGCAGCGTGTCCTGGGTAATCGGAAGTGGTTTTTCGAGTTGGCTTTTCGTTAACCCGTGGTCCATAGCATTCTTTTGCCAAACAATCAATCTATGGAATATGCGCTGGTTCTCGAGCTCTAGAGCTTTTATTTTGGCTTGCAATTGCTGAATTTTTTCGGCGGCTTTAGCAAGCGAGCTGGGCTTCCGCGAGAGTGGTATGTTGCCCGCCCGAAGCTGTTCTTTTTTTTGTTGAAATCGAACTTTCAAGCGACTATGGTTTCTTAAGGTGCGCTCAGTTGGAGCTTGGCTATGTAACTTTTTGAAGCGTTCGAGAACACGGCCCCAAGTTAGACCTCCGTAAATCTCTGGTTCCCATGTATCAATTATTGTAAATAGAGATTCAAGATGTTTCTCTCCTAGGTGCATTTTTAATCCTCGTCGCCAAAACCAAGTAGCAGTTCATCTATAACAGTATGAATCTCTTTAGTAGCATTGACTATGCCATTAATTGATCCATTTTCGATGATGGGTAGTTTGCGAACCACTCCAATATTAGCTTTGGTTTGATTGTGAGTTTGCGCAATTTCTAGTTGGTTTTTGACAAGTTGCTCCGCAGCAAGTCGCGCTCTCTCAAGCAGTCCTGCCTTTGGCGTCTGGTGTGGTGAAAGGATCACAAGGTCGCCCTCTGCGAGAGGTGAATTATCTCCTAATATTTCAACAAGTGATGAAAGGACTTCTGAACGTGTTTCAAATCGCAAAGCCGCCCTTTTGTCCCGATTTGATTTAGCAAGGTCAAGAAATAAGTTGGCTTGTTCCAGCTCCTCTTTCAGATTTTTGAGCGTCCGTTTATCACCTTTGCAGTGCAAGTTTTCCGGGCACATGACGCAGTCCATGCTTCGTAAGCAAGGGCTCTCTACATAGTTGTGAATGCAACTGCCTAAGGGATGATTGAATGTGAAGCCACCATAGCTATTACCAATCAGTTCAAAACGCATTCCGAGATTCTTTCGAGTCAT
The DNA here is from genome assembly GCA_030652635.1 of Pseudohongiella sp. Lineage (GTDB taxonomy): Bacteria > Pseudomonadota > Gammaproteobacteria > Pseudomonadales > Pseudohongiellaceae > Pseudohongiella. Next base: position 2,751 of record JAUSPW010000616.1, read on the forward strand.
TGGAATGCGGTGATTAATATGTTCTAAGCGCTCCTCTGGCGACAGGTGTTTCGATTTATAGTCCCCATTTAAAATAAGATTGCGTCGTTGCTCCCCTGTAGTGTGATTGTATACCTTACCTTGACCGAAATTCTTTCGGTGGCTCCACATGTTGACGTCGAACTCGCTCATTCCGCCCAAGCGGGCAGCGGTATTAACCATGTGTCGAAAGGCGTGGGTGTTGCAGGACTCAACATCGAAATCTATAGATTCTTGCCCAATACGTTCAAAGAAGCCTTTGGCAAGAAGTGGTTCGCCTGTCCATGAATTCCTTCCGCGCTTCGTTCTTAGCCAATCCCGAAAATTTGATTTAGTGATAATATCCACACGATTACTTATCGTGTGCTTAATCGTATTCGTTTGGTATCTGAGAGTCACAAACATTGCATCACTGTAACGTAATCTAAGTTTTGGCTCATACCAAGGCCAGCCTGCAGGTAATCGGTTCTCCTCTTTAGCTTTTTGATATTCCTTTTCATTAAAAGTTGGATGCTCACTATCCCAAGTGCGCAGCAAGGCGCGGGCATCACCAGTCACATGAGTAAGGCGAGCTACAGCTTCTTCAATTACGGATTCAAAAGTACCAGAGGGAGTATAAGGAACCCATTTCACATGAGTCATGTCTGTTTTGTCTGAATACCAGTGAAAGCCGAGCACTTCAATATGATTACTTTCCTTCCGTCGGATAAGGCAATTTACGGGAAGGTTTTTAATAATCTCTTGGTAACGACACGGCGTCAAGCTGAGGATGGCAAGAACACATGACACAATGACGTTGCGTGTATCCTCATCTAGATATGAGGGGTCTTCACCTTTGGTAATCCATGGCTGATTGGAAAAATAAGTCGCAGATGCAACTATTGCCTGCATATTAGGCAATTTATTTGAAATATTGCTGCCAAGCATTCTTGAGGATTGATTGTATTCTCTCTGGCTCTTTCTGTATGCGGCATCTACCCAATTCTTAACGGAAACAGAAGTAACAATTTCTAGATTTACTAATGCAATTCTTCCTAGTTCTGGAGAAACTGATGCCCGGGAAGAACAACTGTCCGCCGCGAGCTGAGTGGCGCAATTTAAGTCAGATGCCTTTAGGTGTGCAAAATTTGCGACGCCGTTCACGGAGCGCTGTCGTAGAGTAAATTCTATCAACAGTAATGAGCGGAGCAGAGCGGAATATGTTGTGCTACTTTTGTTTGGGTTTGTAAGAACATAATGAAGAATGAGTGCCTGAATCTCGCTGAATGTTTTATCAGGTAGCGCCATGATTGGCGGCAATTCAAGGCTTGAAGAGCCAAGGAATTTTGACATTTCGAACTTCATAAAACGGCCGACTCCCCGCCAACGGAAGTCCCCCCACCTCCACGGAAGAAATTGAGCGCTGATAGGATTTTCCAAAGGCTCTTGCATAAGCTTTTGGTAGTGAACTACCAGTGCGTCCAAAACATCTTGGCGCTTAAGTATCGATGAGTTCAGGAATGGTAGAACCCTACTCACTTGTATAATCCTCTTTTGTAATCGCTACCGTTTTTGGAATTTCATTCAGCATTTGAAGGCGCTGTTGGTCTGCTACATATCTGCGCTCTAAAACGGCTAGCATAATCGTATACCAGTTCTCGATTAGACGATTGTCTCCAATCTCCTTTGCAGCCTGAATTTGGGATTCAACATATTCCTGGACTGCAGCATGGTTGCCGAACGGATTTGGTTGGAACAACTCGCATTCATAGCAAGCAATAGGATAATTCTCTGAGCAAAACGCCTCTCTACCGCAATGACCTACATTATGGGTGCCATTTTTTGTGTAAAGTTTTATTACTTGCTCAGAGTCCTCAATACTCGCTCCGGAAAAAATATTTGCCAATGCTCCAAGTGTATCTTCCACTTGGCGACCGATCTTGATCGCTCGAACTGGCAAGTTATCAACATATTCAGCAGCAGTTCTGTTGTCTGAATGATCGAGAGAGTCAGCTATTTCTTCAATTGATGCACCGCTTAAAGCTAAGTTAGTGGCCCTTGTATGCCTGAATCGTTTAGCATTGATACTGAGCGGAGCACCGGTATAGTCCGATAAGATTGTAATATACTTGCCAAGTCTCCTTATTGTTCCAGCCAAAGATGCGCCAGTTTGGTGAAGGCGATCAGAATGTAGGAAATCCTCAATAGGCAAACGTTCTTTCTCACCTTTAGTAAATCTTTGACCTATTAATGAAATATTGGATGGCATAAAGATTGGAAGGAAATATGAAAGCTCTTCAGTAATATCTATATTTAGGGATTGCTTGATTATTCCTACATAATCTTCTCTGAGTTTCACCAAGTCATCCCAAATCTCAAAATCTGACGCAATTGGCGTCGAATTAAATTGGCTTCTAAATCTTTGCCCTGCTTTTTTGGCTACGGGCGCGTTATATATGACGAACTCCCTGCAATCACCATGCCCTAAGCTCATCGTTTCTCTCGAGAAATCTATGAATTTGGACTGAGCTATTTGGATAGGTCGCTTACCTGTTATTAGGACCAATGTTGAAGCCACTCTTATATTTTGCGGGATATGTCCCAGATGGGATTCACGTACTAGCTGGTAGAGAAGCTGCATACGTTCCGACTCAGTAAATGAGCGAGAACCTTCAAATCGATCGGGGTGAAGACGAATACGTTTTCCACGGTATTGCTTAACGAGACTGAGCACGCCATCCTCGAACGCTTCGCCATAGCCATATTCGATAGCGCTTAAAACGAGCCTACGTATATTAGTCTTGGTTTCGTCATTTGTCTTGGATGCAAACCACTCGAGAAGATTCCGCACATCGATACCAGAATCGAAGAATTCATCTGATTTAGAAAAAAGCTTAGCGAATGACTTCAGCGTGGAAATATCACTTCGAATGGAGGTGTGCTGATATTTTGTTGCTCGCTCTGCGAGAGTCCTAAGCAAAGCCTCCTTTTGTGCGGGTGGCCATTTTTTAAAATCAGGTATAGCTAGTCCCTTTAGATCAGTGTGGGACAAAATCCATCGACGGCTATAGATATTGAATGTGCCGGCTTCTTTCGATGCGTAAAAAAGTCTTTCTAGCGAGTGTTCTTCTTTACTGGCAATTGTAGTCATGATGAATCTCTCGCTGAATTGCCTCCAGTGCTAAATCCATTTGCTCCATAAGTATGGACTGCTCGCGCGCTGCAGTCTCGAACATTTGGTCTTTCAAAAACTGTTTCGCATAATGACGAACTGAAGGCGAATTTTCATTTGCCCATCCAAATTTTAGAATTAGTTGTTCTACAAAATCTCCCCATTTAAGGCCCAGTTTTTTCTGAGCAGTACAAAAACGCCATGTGGCAGTATGCCGTAATACATGTGGTGTCAGATTAATTCCTGTTGTATCTCTTATTTTATCAGTTATGGGAGTGATTGAAGACAAAGGTACTCCAACCTTGTGATTGCTTAGTGATACAAATAGATATTGAGTTTGGGATGATTCCGGAATGATGTTACGTACTTCTGTTACGTATAAGTTCAGAGCTTTGAAGGCGCTTTCTGAAAGAGGAACCTCTCGCTCGTCTCGTTTCGAGCTTGGCTGGTTTATTCGAGGATCGTCTTTAGACCCTTGCCTGCGTCTTACTTTTAAACCCTTTGCGCCCATTTTTGCGAAGATAATATCTTGAAGTTTCAGGCTAAGAAGTTCTCCAGAACGGAGGCCCGTATCCAACAACACACAAATAATTGCAAAGTTTCTGATGCGTGTTTTCAAGCCTTGCCAAGGGTTTAGTGGATTGCTGGGGCTTGCCAATTCTAGTATTGCGCGCGTGTCCGAATTGCTGAGGGATTTTGGTTTGTCGAAAGTGGTGTTAGGCTCAATCGATTTCATTCTAGAAAGTATTTCTACGACCCGATTCCCTGCGGCGGCAATCGCCTCTCGTTCTATGATCGTGGTTTTGTTATTTTGATCTGACAAATAATCGCTCAGCCATGCAATGTAGCGACCAGCATAATCAAGTCTGTCGTTGTAGGTGCTGGGATTTATTTGTTTAGGTTTTTCTTCAAGTTGCTGCCAGACATTGGAGGCTCTCTGTCTAGCAGATACAGTTTTCACAACACTTGGCGGCTTGGGTGAATCGACAGGCAGTTCCCGTATGCTGGACCTAAGCAGGGTAGCGAGGGTGTCGATCTCATTTCTTGTGAAGCCTCTTCCAGAAGATATCCTTGATTCGATGTCAATATCTCGCATTAACGACCATCGGTAGAGGTAGATAATAGCCCTTAGGTGCGACTTCAATGTCGAGTGAGAGCAACCCCTAGCCCTCAATTGGCTAGAAGTATAAAGAGTGGGCCAAAATTCAGGTAGCCCCGTTTCGGAATCCACAATGGTGGAATTACGTTGGCCGCTAGGTTCAATGTAGTTCCGAATAACCACCATCATCAATTTCCTAAAAAATCTCAACTTAAGATATTGATACTACTTGCATAAGAAAAAAGCAAGCAATTTCCGATCTAAATTTGCTTGCTTTAACCTTAATTACAGTGGGTTAGGTTTAATATTTCCTTTTATACTCTTTACCCTAAAGTGGTGGAGCCGGGGGGATTTGAACCCCCGTCCGTCAGTCCGCTGCCTTTGGATCTACATGTTTAGCGTCGTCTATTAAGTTAACCCTTACCGGCCCGACGGGCAGGGTGGTTCAGGCGAGCCCGATACTTTTAGCCGCTTCGTGTCAGGCGCACTAGGCTAGCGATCCTGTTCTATATGACAGTCGCAATACACCGGTTTACAGGCATCCCGGGGCGACCGCTCGCTGCGCCTAATTAGGCAGCGAGTGCGTAGCTTTCGTCGTTGGCAACTATAAAGTTGCATAGATTGATTTACGAGAGTCTATACCCTCTCGACATGCACCTCAGGGTTTGATACCGGCGTCGAATCCAAATCGGCCCCAATGTGACAAAGCAAGTCTACCACAGGACTCTTAATGGAGCCTGAATAGATTTTTTCAAGTCTGTGACCGCAATCACCGGATCAGCAGGTCGCGCAGCTCTTCGCTGGTGCTGACAATTGCTATCGGTTTGAACAGTGATAGCACCTCATCACCGTGCACCCCCCAGCGCACGCCAATCGATGGCATACCAATCGCTTGTGCCATTTGCAGGTCGTAACTGGTGTCGCCAATCATCACGGCATCCGCAGGTTCCAGTTCCAAATGTTCGAGGATTTCAATCAGCATTCTTGGGTCGGGTTTGGAGCGGGTTTCGTCGGCGCAGCGAGTGATGTGGAACCAGGGTGACAACTGACTGGCTTGCAGCGCCATATCCAGGCCGCGGCGACTTTTGCCAGTGGCGACGGCGCAGCGTCGGTCGGTGGCATGCAGGCCCTGCAGAATGTCTGTCATTCCGGGGAAAATACGCTGGTTGCTGGCAGAGGTGGCCATAAAATGTGTGCTGTATGCTTCGCGCATGCGCACCGTGTCGTGATCGGTCAGCCCGGGATACAGGCGCCGCAAGGCTTCGACAATGCCCAGGCCAATAATATCGCGATAGGCAGCGCGCTCGAGTGTGGGAAATCCGGTGCTCGCCGCAGCGTGGTGCAGGCAGTCGGTGATGTGTTCAACGGAATCTACAACGGTGCCATCCCAGTCGAAAATGGCGGCTTTGATGCTCATAAAGAAGTCCGGTCCAGGCTGTTACAGGCACCTGCTCAGGCTGTGAGTCGGGTTCCTAGCGGTTTTTGTGGCGCACGATGCGCTGTTTCTCAATCTGCCACTCGCGGTCTTTTTCTGCACCGCGCTTGTCGTGGTCTTTTTTGCCTTTGGCCAGCGAGATCTTGCATTTGATCAGGTGGTCTTTCCAGTAAATGGCGCTGGCAATGCAGGTGTAGCCTTTTTGCTGGACGTTGGAGAACAGGCGAGCGAGCTCCTTGCGATGTAACAGCAATTTTTTGGTGCGATCCGGATCTGCGATCACGTGGGTGCTGGCGCTGTTCAGTGGGGTGATATGGCAGCCAAGCAGCCACGCTTCACCGTCTTTGATAATCACGTAACTGTCAGTCAGCTGCCCTTTGCCTTCGCGCAGGCTTTTGACTTCCCAGCCTTCCAGCACCAGTCCGGCTTCAAAAGTGTCCTCGATAAAATAATCGTGAAGCGCTTTTTTATTTCGGACAATGGTAGTATCCGTTGTCTTTGCTTTCTTTGGTTTTGCCATGGCGGCGGATTATACCCATTATCCGTGCATGCCGTTAGTACAAGGCGGATAAGAGTGAGCACAAACGAATAACACATCAATAAAAACTGCGCATTAAACCAACAAGAGAGGATGTTATGGCGGTAGAGCGAGGTCAGTTCAGTTCCCGTCTGGGCTTTATTCTGGCAGCTGCAGGTTCAGCAGTAGGCCTGGGCAATCTGGTGGCGTTTCCGGTCATGGCATCAAAAAACGGCGGCGCCGTGTTTCTGATCGTTTATGTACTGTTTGTTGCGCTCATCTGTTTTCCGGTTTTGGTCGCTGAAATTGCCATGGGTAGAAATACCCGCCGCAATCCAGTGGGCGCCTTTGTAGCGTTGGCCGGGGAACGCAGTCGCTGGCGCTGGGCTGGGCGGTTGGCCATTCTGACCCCCTTTATGATTGCGGTGTTTTATACCGTGGTCACGGTCTGGATTGTCATTTTTATGTTCCGGGCGTTTACCGGTGAGCTGGAAACGCTGGCAACGACCAATGCCTTTGGTGAAATGATTGCGTCCCCGGGTATTTTCCCGTGGTTTATCGTGCTGCAATTTATCGTGTTTGGCATTCTGCTGGGCGGCGTTAAAGGCGGTATCGAGCGATTGGCTAGAGTGGCGATGCCGGTGTTGGCGGTGATGCTGGTGCTGCTGATTTTGTTTGTATTGACGCTTGATGATGCAATGCTGGGTGTGCGTTATTACCTGATCCCTGACTTCAGCCGGTTTAATGGGGGGGTGTTAAACGCTGCACTCAATCAGGCATTCTTCTCGCTTTCACTGGGTATGGGCATCATGATTACCTACGGCTCCTATTTCAGCCGCCAGGATCGTATCGTGAGCTCGTCCAGGCTGGTGGCAACAGCAGATACTGCGGTCGCATTTTTGGCGGGCCTGCTCATTCTGCCAGCCATTTTTGCTTTCAACCCATCAACCAATCCGGATGATTTGTCGTCCAGCAGCATCGGTCTGATCTTTACCTACTTGCCACAGATATTCCTGTCCATGCAGGATGCTGTGGGTTATGTCGGCGCCAGTATGGTTGCCGGCAGCTTCTTTGTGTTGGTGTTTTTTGCTGCGCTGACCTCGCTGGTCTCAATTCTGGAAATCCCGATTGCGTACATGATTGACGAGCACAATTTTTCACGTCGCAAGGCGGTGCTCATCCAAGCGGTATTGGTCACCACCTTTGCTGCGCTGGCCGCCTTGTCATTCGGGATGTCACCGTTTTTGACTGACTTTATTCCTTACGGTGGCGGCACTCGGTCGTTCTTCGATCTGATAGCCGATACCTTCTCGGAAGTGATTCTGCCGCTGGTTGGTTTTATGGTGTGTTTGTACTGCGCGTACCGTTGGCGCGATGGTTTTGTGGAAGAGCTCAGTCAGGGCGATGAGTCCCTGAAAGGGAGCTTCCTGCAACGTTACCTCAGTTTTTCGCTGCGCACATTTGTGCCCGTGGTATTGATGTTTGTATTTATCAACTCGGTTGCCCAGAAGTACTTTGCGGTGGATCTGCTGATGGTGTTTGCCGGATGACCGCTTGAATGATTACCATTGAACGCAGTGCCCTGGTGCCTTTTTCAGCACAACAAATGTATGCGCTGGTGGATGACGTCAGTCAGTATCCCCAGTTCATGCATGGTTGTATTGCGGCAGAAGAAATCAGCAGGACGCCTGAAGAGCTGATTGGCAAGTTGACGCTGGGGAAAGCAGGGCTGCGTTATTCGTTTACGACCCGCAATAGATTGATACCTGGCCAAGGCATGGATCTGACCTTGGTTGAGGGGCCGTTCAAAAGCTTCAGTGCAACCTGGCACTTCAAAGCACTGACTGAAGATGCTTGTAAGGTCAGCCTGGATATGAAGTTCGATTGGGCCGGTGGTTTGCTGGGCATGGCCATGGAGAAGTTGTTTCAGCATTCGGCCAACTCGCTGGTCGACGAAGTTGTTAATCGCGCGCATAAGGTCTACGGTCCCAAATGATCCAAGTGGAAGTGGTGTATGCGTTGCCGCACAAACAGTACAAAGTGAAAGTGGCAATGTCGGCAGGTGGTACAGCCCTGGATGCACTGCGCTTGAGTGAGCTGCAGTTATTGCTGCCGGATACTGACTTGCAGCAGTTGGAGATGGGTATATATTCTCGCTTGCTGGATGGCCGCAGTAGTCCAGCGCCTGAGGACTATGTCATGAGGGATGGCGACAGGCTTGAATTGTATCGACCCTTGCAGCTCGATCCTAACAAGGCGCGCCTGCTGCGTGCTGCCCGCAAAAAGAAACGCAAATAAACCTCAGATGGAACAACAGGATAGTTTGATGAGTGACCACAACTCCCCAGGCGACAACAAAAAGCCACAGGACAGTCTGTTTCAGCGCATAGAACACGGCCTGCGTGAATTTTATGTGGCGCCTTACCGGCAGACCTTTGCACGTGCCCAGCGTGACGAGGATGACCTGTTTATGCTGATGGTGTTTGCAGAAACCCTGGGTGTGCCTAATCCCGCAGCCTACTACACACTTGAATTGTTGCCTGTTGTATACGATCGTTTTCATGATTGGCACCGTCGCATGGGCATGGAGCACTCACCATTGGATCACGTCAAATGTTGTTAGAGTTGGCCGCGCAGCGGCGCGTATTATTTTTTGGAGGCAAAGGCGGTGTCGGCAAAACCACAGTGACCGCGTCCACAGCATTGGCGATGGCCGACAGCGGCAAGCGGGTGTTGCTGGTATCAACCGATCCTGCGCACAATCTTGGGCATTTGTTTGATCGCAAAATAGGCCCGTCTCCGGTGCGTCTTGCGCCAGGATTGGATGGACTGGAACTTGATCCTGAATTGACTGTTGAGAAGCATCTGGAAGAGGTGACCGCTGCGCTGCGCAGAATCATGCCTATCCATCTGGCTTCTGAGATCGACAAACACATGGCACTGTCGCGTGATGCGCCCGGTATGCAGGAAGCCGCCATTCTGGAGCGTATTGCCGAGGTTGTTGAGCAAAGTTCTGCCTACGATCTGATCATTTTTGATACTGCGCCGTCCGGGCATACTGCGCGCTTGATGGCCTTGCCGGAAATGATGTCAGTTTGGACAGATGGTCTGATCAAACGCCGTGAAAAGGCCGACCGATTCACGGCAGTGCTCAAGAGTCTTGCCAGTGATAAGGACATGGGCAACAAAACCTTTGGCGGTGCACCGCATGAGATTGAAGAGGATCGTGAAAGTCGCATCCGCCGCATGCTTAACCGGCGCAAACAGCGTTTTGCCGGCTTACGAGATGTGATTGCGGATCACCAGAAAACCGCATTTGTGATTGTACTGGCTGCTGAGCGTTTGCCTGTGCTGGAGACCATTGAATTGTCCGAGCAACTGGCGCGGGCAGGTGTCAACGTGGCTGCATTGATCGTAAATAAACGTTTGCCTGACGGTTTGCAGGGATTTCTGGCTGAGCGGAAGACCCAGGAAGAGATCCATCTTGCAACACTCACCCGACATTTGGGCAAATTACCGCGGCACGACCTGATTCTCGCTGCGCATGATGTGCTTGGCGTCGAAGGATTGCGGCAGTTTGCCAAAGATTTTTGAGGTGTATCAGTAAAACGTCATCAAAGGTTCGGGGGCATTGTGATAACACCTGCATCAGGACTACGATGAGGCAAGTGCTTCAGCTCGCTTTGTAGTAACGATTTATCGGTTGACCTTAATAAACAACAAAACAGGGGTATCAAAAGATGCAAAGATCCGTCGCTACGTTTGCCCGAAAGCTCGGCGTGACTCAAAAAGTCCCGTCTGTGTGTGCGCTTGTTTTAAGTTCGATGTTGGTCGCCTGCAGTGGCGCAGACGAAAGTTCAGCACCAGCGGCCACTGAGGTGGTGTTGCCTGTCAGCTTGAATGAAGTGATGGTGGCGCTGATCAATAAAGCAGCAGATCCAATCTGGGCTGCTGTCTGGGCTGGCCCGCAATCTGATCACGATTGGCGTGAGCTTGAACATCTTGCCTACCAGGTAGAGCTGGGTGGTGCGCTGCTAAAGTACCCGGGAACCGGGCCCTTGGATCAAGCCTGGACATCAAATCCGGACTGGCAACAATTGGCAGAACAGTTGAGTCAAGATGGTAAACGCGCTGTTAATGCAGTACGCAGTCGTAACATGGATTTGATGGAGCGCGCGGGCGGGCAGTTAGTGGATACTTGTGAAGCCTGTCACCGTGCTTTCAAGCCTGATTTGCCAACCATGGACATGTTTGGTGAACTGCCTGCCCGACCACCTGTGTCAATTCCATAACAATCGAGCTTAACCCCAACAGTCACTCTGGCGTCGCGTCTGCTGTCTGGCAGGCGCGGCACAGACCGTGAAATTCCAATTGCTGGCGCGCCAGTGCAAAACCAGTGTCTTCAATATTGGCACTGAGCTCCTGCAGAATCGCTTTGCGAATGCCAACTTCATCGACGGACTTGCAGCTGTCACAAATCAAAAACTGCGGAACCTCATGTGCGTGGTTGCAACTGATATGTGAACACGGCAGGTATTGATTGGTGGTTTCCAAGCGATGCACTAACTCATTTTCTTTCAAGAAGTTAAGCATGCGATAAACCGACATCACGGACAGGGTTTTGCCGTAAAGGTCGCGATACTGATCAGCAATCTGATAAGCAGACAGTGGTTCTGCCGATTCCAATACAACTTGCAGAATGCGACGGCGTTTGTCGGTGAGTTTGGCGCCTTGCTCGGCGCAAATGGCCTGTGCACGATCGAGCACCTGCTGAACGTCAGCTTTGTCAGCCCCTTCGGGACGCAGCCCGGTGCTTTGTTTGGTGCTGACCGCCGGGCGGAAGCTATGGAAATCGGTGCTGCTCATGGCCAAGGATCTACTCGTGTTATCAGATTCAGGAGTTGCTATCCGCATCAGTGCTGGCCGAATTGGCTGAATCGAACCAAGCCGACTCGGGACCGGGTGCAAAGTCACCACTCAAACTGGTCAGTAATTCATTTTCGAACATCAGTGTCACACGTTCTTGCCCGCGCACCCCGCCGCCGGGTTGGTAGTTAAACACATAATCCCAGCGATCTTGCTCATACGGATCACGTACCAGCGGTGTTCCCATCACAAAAATGACCTGCCGACGCGTCATGCCCGGCTCAAGCTGGTCTATCATTTCCTGAGTAATGATATTGCCCTGGGCAATCGCAATTTTATAAACGCCTGGAAACTGCGGCACACGCATGCCGGAACATGCACTGGTGGCCAGCGCCAGTATCACGACTGCTGCAAGTGGAGCGTATGATTTTAAAAGGCTTTTTTTGATGCTTATGCTTTGCATAGGTTTACCGGATACTCTTGTCGACAACGGGCTTAAACTTTCATCTGTCTAACTTAGTGTGCATAATACCCCAGCCCATCCAAAAACTCACTCCAACTGTACGAGAGTTGATATGTCCTCAGAAAATCAGGAATTACGCAAAGCTGGTCTTAAAGTCACCTTGCCACGAGTAAAAATCCTGCAATTGTTGGAAAGTTCGGAAACTCGCCATCTGAGTGCCGAAGATGTCTACAAAGCATTGATTGAAGCGGGCGAGGAAGTTGGACTGGCAACGGTTTATCGGGTACTGACGCAGTTTGAATCAGCCGGTTTGGTCATGCGTCACCGTTTTGAAGGTGGCCACTCGGTGTTTGAATTGCATACCGTTGAGCACCATGACCATCTGGTCTGCAATAAATGTGGCCGGGTTGAAGAGTTTCTTGATGAGACCATCGAGGCAAGACAAGACAAAATTGCAGCCGATTTTGGTTTCGAAATTACCGATCACAGCCTGTATCTCTACGGGATTTGTGCAGACTGCAGGATTTCCTGAACAGGCGGTATCAGGCAGACAATAACTCTCTGGCGTGTGCCATGGATTCATCGCTGATGCTGCCCTGTTCAGTCTCGCCGCCCAACATACGCGCAATTTCTTGTGTGCGCTGCTCGTTGCTCAACTCAATCAGCTGCGAGTGAGCACTGTCACCGTCAGCGGCTTTGCTGACGCGATAGTGCTGGTGTGCCTGTCCTGCAACCAGCGCCTGATGTGTGACACACAAAACCTGACCACGCTCTCCCAGTTGCCTGAGCAGTTTACCCACAGTGCGTGCAACCGCGCCGCCGATGCCCACATCCACTTCA
>JAUSPW010000617.1 GCA_030652635.1 Pseudohongiella sp.
CGACAGAGCGGAAGCCTTGGCAGGCGTCACACAACTTGCCTATTGGGTCACCTTGATCGTGTTTGCGGCACTCAGCGCCATGGCGGCGACGCTAGTCATGTTGTGGTTGCAGCAACGACGGGTTTACAAACTGATTCTGCAAGCACGCAATACTGAAGAACAACATCGACGGCGTGAGTCCCTGATGCAGATTGAACATCTGGCCAGCCACGACAGTTTGACGGACTTGCCCAACCGGGTCACGCTGGTTGAACGCATTCGGGCTGCCATCTGTGATGCCGAAATCAAGCAGCAATCAGTCGCAGTGCTGTTTATTGATCTGGACAAATTCAAAATGGTTAACGATTCGCTGGGGCACGACACCGGCGATCTGGTGTTAAAAGAGATGGCGCTGCGTATTCGCCGCGTCCTCAACAGGTATGACACTGCAAGCCGAGTAGGTGGTGACGAGTTTGTGGTGTTGATTCCCATGCTGCAGTCAACCGACAGTGTTACACAGATGGCGAGTCGCCTGATCAGTGAAATTGCTTCTCCAATCACCGTCAACCACACCAACTTGATCATGACCGCCAGTGTGGGCATTGCCCTGTATCCGGACAACAGCAACAACGCCGAAGATCTGTTGCGATTGGCTGATCTTGCCATGCTGGCGGCCAAGGACTCCGGCAGAAACCAGTACCATTTTGTGGTTGACGCGTTGTTGACAGATGCCAGCCATCGCCTGAGTCTGTTGCACGATTTGCATAATGCCGTCAGCAAACACGAATTGCGTCTTCACTACCAACCACAACTGAATCTGGCTGATCGGTCACTGGTAGGCGTTGAAGCATTGCTTCGCTGGCAGCGCAATGGCAACGAACTGGTGTCACCTGCTGAGTTTATCCCGCTGGCCGAAGACAGTGGGCTGATCCTGCCCATTGGCGCCTGGGTCTTACAGGAATCCTGTCGGCAAGCCGCCAGCTGGCGGCGCCAGCGTGTGCTGGATTGCCCGGTGGCGGTAAACGTGTCTGCGCTGCAATTCAGGCAGGCAGATTTTGTGGATCACGTGATTCAGGCCATTGAAGCCCACGGATTGCTGCCCTCCGCGCTGGAACTGGAATTGACGGAAAGCATCGTGATGACCGGCATTGATCAGGTGCGGGACATTCTGTCTCGCCTGTTGGCATTAAATGTACAATTTGCCATCGACGATTTTGGCACAGGCTACTCGAGCCTTGCCTACTTGCGGCAATTTCCGGCGCAGCGGCTGAAGATTGATCAATCATTTGTAAAGGCCTTGCCAGACGACCCGGATGCAGCCGCCATTGCGCGCGCCATCGTCAGTCTGGGGCATACGCTGGGCATGGTAACCATTGCGGAAGGCGTCGAGACACAAACCCAGGCCGATTTCCTGTTGGCCATCGGCTGTGAGCAGGGACAGGGTTACCTGTTCTCAAAACCCTTGCCGCCGGATGAATTGGAACGCTGGATTGTCAACTTAAACGAACGGAACGCACAGGTATCATGACACCCGCCATTAACGTCGCGCGCAAAGCCGGCATCAAACACGCCATTCATGAGTATAAACACGACCCGGGGCATGAATCCTATGGTCTTGAGGCTGCTGAAAAAATGGGGGTTGAACCGGCGCGCGTGTTCAAAACCTTGATTGTAGCCACTGACACCAAAGAACTGCTGGTGGGTATTGTGCCGGTGAGCGCCATGTTGAACATGAAGCAGATTGCCAAAGCGGCAGGTGCCAAAAAAGCGGCCATGGCAGCCGCCGCCGATGTGCAGCGCAGCAGTGGTTATGTGCTGGGGGGCGTCAGTCCGTTAGGACAAAAAAAAGCACTCCGCACCTTTATTGATGCCTCAGCCCAACACTTCGACACGATTTTTGCCAGTGCCGGGCGGCGTGGTCTGGAGATAGAACTGGCGGCCGCTGATCTGGCGGCGTTAACACGCGGCAGTTTTGCCAATATTGCTGATGAGGAACATTAACCCCCGGTTACCTCGTTTGGCTGCGAGCCAAAATCGATGTCAACACGCGTGCCCTGCCCCACCACGCTGCTGAGATCGATTTTCCAGTTGAAGCGCTCACACAAACGCCGCACCAGATCCAGCCCCATGCCGGTGCCTTGCTGTTTGGTGGAATAACTTCGTTCAAACACCCGCTCCAATTGGTCGGCCGCAATACCTTCACCGGTATCCTCTATACTCAGGCGACTGCCTTGTAATCGAATAAAAATCAGCCCGTCGCTGGTGTGCTCGATGGCGTTGCGCAGCAG
>JAUSPW010000621.1 GCA_030652635.1 Pseudohongiella sp.
AAGCTGCTAAAGTAAACCATCAACAACATAACAATCACAAGAACCGGAGGTCTTCATGACATCGCGTATCACCTCAACCAGCATAAAACACCTGATCGGCGCCGTAGTGATGATGAGTCTGGCAGCGCCCCTGCACGCAGACTCCTGGCCGCATGAGGAAGTCGGCGCTGAAGCCGCTGGTTTTACAGATGAGGGTATCGAGCGACTGGATGCCGCCATGCGCGAGATTGTTGCCAACCAGGACGTCGCCGGCATGGTGTGGATGCTGGGCAAAGACGGTCAGATCGCGACCTTTGAGGCAGCCGGTCTGGCACGCGTCAATGATCAGGCGCCGATGACCAAAGACTCATTGTTCCGCATTTACTCGATGAGCAAACCCGTCACCGGCGTCGCCATGATGATGCTGTGGGAGCAGGGCCTGTGGGATTTTGATGACCCGATCAGCAAGTTTGTGCCCGAGTTTGCCAATCTGAAAGTGCTGTCCAGCGATGGTACTGAACTGGACGACCTGACACGTCAACCCACCATGCGTGAATTGATGAGCAACACCGCCGGTTTTGCATACGGCCTGTTTGGTGACGATCCGGCCAACCGGGCATTCCGCGATTAGGAGGTGCTGGCCTCTGGCGACCTGAATGAAATGATTCAGAAAATCTCGGGTATTCCGCTGATGGCACAGCCAGGCGAGCAGTGGTACTACTCGATAGGCATGGATATCCAGGGTTACATCGTTGAGCAACTGACCGGCATGCGTTTTGGTGAGTACCTGCGTCAACACCTGTTTGAGCCACTGGATATGATGGACACGCGCTTTTATGTGATGCCGGACGATGTGCCGCGTTTTGCGGAAGTGCACTATTGGGATGCCGAGACCAACGCACTGGCCCAGCAGGCCGAGCGACCTGATCGTCCCAGCTATCTGGATGCGGATCGGCTGGAATCGGGTGGTGGTGGCTTGGTGTCATCCACCCATGACTATGCGCGTTTTATCCAGATGATGGTGAATAACGGCGAACTGGACGGCGTGCGAATCCTGAAACCAGAATCAGTGCGCATCATGAGCACCAACAGCCTGACGGGCAAAGAAGACATGCGCTTTGGCATTGGCGGACCCGGTCAGCCGGGTCAAGGCTGGGGAGTTGATATGGCGGTGCTGTTTGATCCGCAGGCTGCCGGTTCACCACAAGGCCCCGGCACGTATTACTGGGCGGGCGCCGCCGGCACATCGTTCTGGATTGATCCGGTGAATGACATCTTCTGGCTGTCGATGATTCAGGCGCAGGGCCCACGACGTCCGGGAGCCGCCAATATGGGCGAAGTGGCGCGCGATATCATTTATGAGAGTTTGCAGGAGTGAGAGGTGGGTCGTTGACCTGCGCCCCACCAATCTGCGCCGCACCAACCTACGAATGAAGTATGAATTTTCGGGTCAGCTTGCGCATGTCATCAGACAACAAGCGTAAGGAATTTGCCGACCCGGATATGCCAGCCTGAGCTTCCGAGTTTTCCTCCACGATGTGCGCAA
The DNA here is from genome assembly GCA_030652635.1 of Pseudohongiella sp. GTDB lineage: Bacteria > Pseudomonadota > Gammaproteobacteria > Pseudomonadales > Pseudohongiellaceae > Pseudohongiella. The sequence continues at coordinate 1,526 of JAUSPW010000621.1, forward strand.
CAACCTCAACATTGCGAGCGACATCATCCACCGCCATACGCTGCTCTTCCAGTGAATGAGCAATCGCAGCAACAGCATCAAGGTTATCAACAACGGCAGCGTTTATCAGCCTCATGGCGTTCCCGGTCTTTTCAACAAGCGCATTACCCGATTCAATCCCTGAGCGCCCGGATTTCATGCTGGCTTTCGCCTTATCAACACTCTCATTGATCACGGCAACAAGATCAACGATCTCTGATGTTGACTTCGCCGTGCGGGCCGCAAGGTTTCTCACCTCATCTGCCACCACCGCAAAACCGCGGCCTTGCTCGCCGGCTCTGGCGGCCTCGATCGCCGCATTCAGCGCCAGGAGATTGGTCTGTTCTGCTATCCCGCGGATCACTTCAACAATGGAATTGATCTTATGTGATTGGCTCGCCAGATTCTCGACGTCGTCTGAACCCCTTGCAATATGCGCTGACGTGTCATTAATTCTCTCAACCAAGGACTTAACCATAGAAAAAGCGGCCAAACCATTGTCTTTTACACTCAGTGCCACACTTTCCGCAACCTTGGCATTGTCCGCTATCTGACCAATACTGACAGAGAGTTGTTCCATGGAGGCCGCCATGCTGGACGCAACACTCGATTGCTGACTCGACGCCGCCGTGACCTGCTGAGCCGACGTCGCCAGTTGAACCGTGGCCGCTTCTATTTGCTCACTGCCAACGGTGATATCACCCACCAAACTGTTGAGACTGGATCGCATACCCTCCACCTCAGCGAGCACACCCGTGGGGGTTGTTTGGAAATCAGTAGGTCGTAAATCTCCGCTGGCGATTTTTTCTGCAGACTCCCGTAAATCATTTGGCTCCGCGCCAAGATTCAGGCGCAAGAATCTGATAAATAAATACGACTGCAGCGATGAAATCAGCAGCGTTAACAGTAAAATCAGCGCAAAAATGTAAAGGCCAGACTCATACCGACGCAAGCTTGCCTCATATTCCATCTCAGCAACATCAACCTGAACAGTAATCAGTTGTGAAATCCCGTTAGAAATTGGATCAATGACCTGATAAAGCGTCTCCGTGACAAATCGATCCAATTCTTCGGACTGCTCATTTCGAATAATTCTCTCCAGCGCATCAATGTCAGACCATGAGTTATCCATCAAAGGACGAATAGTCCGGATGATCTCCTGCTCACGATCAACCAGAAACGTCGACAAATATGCAGGCCACTTCGTTTGAATTAACGTCCTTGCTTTGGCAATTTCATTTAATCCTTCCTGATTCGTGATATTGCCGTTTCTGACCTTGTGCGCCGCGTCAACAATACTCACGGCATAAGCGTCAGAGATATCTTTTAAGTCTCGAAGCGGAACGACCCTGTCCAAATAGACCGTCTTCAATCCCTGAACTGTTTGGTTCAGAGAAAAGACACCCTCTGCCCCCAGCATGATTGTAAAAAACAACACGGAACCAATGAGGAGAATAATTCGTGCTCTAACAGTCATAGTGCGGGCCCGGTATCAATACTGTTCAGAAACGTTCCGTCGATGAGATAAATTGTCCTGTAACTTGATTCGACTCACTAAGGGGGAACTTTATAGTGGGCACTGGATTATTTTTTAGAGGAATTTCAAATAGAACAAAAACCAAGGGTGTCAGGTCTATCGATAAAAAAAGTAAGGCGCGGCAGCACCCTGCCCCCGCCCCTTACCGAGTCACTACCTTCCCTGAAATCCGTCCCTGAAACAACTACTCCTGAATTCAGACAAACATCCGATGCCTGAATCAATCCAGCGTGAAATCGATATCGTCGCCGTTGACCACCACCCGATAATCACCGGCGGGTAAACCCTTCACGTCCAGCGGCAGCGTCAGGTTAAACGGCACGATGACCTGCGCACAGGCGACCAGTGTCTGCAGCGGTGTCTCGCCGACCGCAACAAAAAACGTATTGTCTCTGCGCGCCACGGTGGTGTTCATTTCAACACAGGGGTTAGACATGTAACCCACAATACCCACTTCTACCTCAACCGGATCGGTAAACAGCACAGCCACTGACAACTCTTCAACGTAGGCGAGCTGTTTCTCAACGGCTTCGACCACGCGGAAGTCGCCATTGGGTAGCGCTTCCAGACGCACTTGCCTGTAGTACGACGTTTTGCCCGCCTCCATCACGATGGCGTCGCTGATGGTCAGTTGATTGTCTTTGTACAGGACAGAATCAGCGGCTGCGCTGGTGCTGGTCAGTACGCTGGCTAACAGGCAAGGCATCAACGTTGCTGCACCAGACCACTTCTTGCTCATGAAATTCATACGGCCTCCCTTTCGTTATCGTCATCAAGTTTTCAACTTTCTGGGCTAGTTGCCAGAAATTGAAGATAGTGTGAGCGAGGCTGGGGACAATAGCTGTTTGAGACTTGTACAAAATTTGTGACTAATTGTACGGCCAGTAGAGAATAAAACCGGCGCCGCAGGTCTGATGCGAGTCGACGCGAATATCACCACCGTGACGCTGCAGAATGCGCCGGGCAATGGCGAGTCCCAGTCCATAACCGCCGGACTGGCGATCACGACTGGTATCGAGTCGGGCGAAGGGTTCAAAAATACTGTGGTGATGTTCCTCCGGGATACCCGGTCCATCATCACGGATACTCAGGGTCACAGTTTCTGCGTCAATGGTGCAACTGACAACCACCGCCGTGTCGGCATACCGCAGACAGTTGCGCACGATGTTGTGCAGCGCACGCGCCAGCAAGTCCGCATTAAAACGAGCCTCCTGAGTCAGGTTGACGCTATCTGCCTGCACCTGTACCGGGATTTCTGCATCGGCATACTGAGCCAGCTGGCGCTCCAGCCACGGCCCTATGTGGATATGTTGCAACTGTAACTGAAGATTGTCCTCACTGAGTTTGGCGTAGGTCAGCATCTCATCAATCAAGCCTTCCAGCTCCTGCACATCGGATTTCATGGCCATCAGATGATCGGCCAGACGCGCCTCATCCTTGATTTTCGGAATCATTTCCATGGCAAATTTAAAACGTGCCAGTGGTGTGCGTAACTCATGGGCCACGGCATTGGTGAGATCGCGATGTGCGGTCACCAGATATTGAATGCGCTCGGCCATCTTGTTAAAGGATTGTGCGACCGGAAAAATACTGGAGCTCTCGGCAACCGACACCCGCGTCTTGAAGTCATCACGCCCGAACTGGCTTGCCGCATACCGCAGCGCACTCAGGTCGCGGTAAAACGGTCTGATCCACAAAAACAACAACAACGCGACCAGGGTGTAGTAGCTGAGGATAACCGCGGTCTCGATAAACGCCACCGATGGGGGGTCTGCTGGCAGTGGCCCCAAGGCGATCACCTGCCCGGTGGCAGGTATCATTTTGTACAAAATCTCACGCGATTCTGCATCGCGGTACGACGTGATCTGGCCGTTGTTTAATGTCGCGACAAAAGTAGACTGCTCGCCCAGCTCTGCCGGCGCATAGAGTGCGACCGGCACGGTCAGCACACGTTCGAGTGCGGGCATCAGCTGGTTAAAGCGGTTTGCTACCTGATCGGATGCGTTGCCATTTTCCATCACCATCATTTCAATCATGGCGAACTCAGGTGCAAAGCGCTCGGCGGTGGTCTGTTCATCCGACGGCAGCATCCACACCAGCAGACTGTCCAGCACCACGGCAATAATCAGGATGCCGGCCGCGATCAGAAAATAGGCGCGCAGGAACAGCAATGAGGACAGTCGGCTGTTCATCCGCGTCTAATCCCAGGCATTCACAACAAACAAATAACCTTTACCCCAGATGGTGCGGATTCTGAAAGGCTGTTCTGGATTGTCGTGCAACTTTTTACGAAGACGTGAGATGCGCACATCCACGGTGCGATCCAGGCCATCATAATCAATACCGCGGATATTGCTGTAGATGATGTCGCGGCTCAGCAGGGTGCCCGCATTGCGCGCCAATATACTGAGCAACTCAAATTCCTGAGTGGTCAGATCCACTTCTTCCCCGTCGTAGATCACCTGATGGGATTGCAGATTCACGGTCAACCGGCCAAACCTGAGTGGCTGATTGTCTGTCGATGCTTGTACCGCATGTGTGCGGCGCAGCAGCGCGCGTAAACGCGCGAGCAGCACCGGCGGCTCAATGGGTTTGGTGACAAAGTCGTCGGCGCCCAGCTCAAGGCCCATCACATGATCAATGTCACTGCTTTTTGCAGTGAGAATCAGAATGGGCCCGCTGAATGTTTCACGCAGCCGCGTGCAGACCTGCAAACCGTTCATGCCGGGCAGCAT
>JAUSPW010000634.1 GCA_030652635.1 Pseudohongiella sp.
TGGAAATTGGCATGCTGCTGGTGTCACAACCCCGCGTGATGTTGATTGATGAGCCGGTCGCCGGTATGACCGCACAGGAAACCGAACACACGGCAGAACTGCTGACCTCACTGGCTGGCGAGCGCACAGTGATCGTTGTTGAGCACGATATGGAATTTGTGCGCAGTATTGCGCGCACCGTGACGGTGTTACATCAGGGCTCAGTGCTGGCGGAAGGCACCATGGATCAGATACAGAGCAATGCGGATGTGATTCAGGTGTATCTGGGGGAGGCGCCATGATCCGAATCGAAAAACTCAATCAACGTTACGGTGGCTCACAAATTTTGTGGGACGTGGATCTGGAGATTAAAAAAGGCTCCTGCACATGCATCATGGGACGCAACGGTGTGGGCAAAACCACCTTGCTGAAATGCCTGATGGGGTTGCTGCCGGTGCAAAGCGGCGCGATTTTTCTCGACAACAACGCCATTCATAGCCTGCCAGCGCATCAGCGGGCGCGTGCGGGCATCGGGTTTGTGCCACAGGGGCGGGATATTTTCCCCATGCTGACGGTGGAGGAAAATCTGCTCACCGGATTGCCGTGTCGCAAAGACGGACTTAAAACCATTCCAGCCAGAATCTTTGAATTGTTCCCGGTACTGGCAGAGATGTTGCATCGTCGTGGTGGAGATCTGTCCGGCGGGCAGCAACAGCAACTGGCCATCGGGCGTGCGCTGGTGACAGATCCACAAGTGTTGGTGCTGGATGAACCAAATGAGGGCATCCAACCCAATATCGTGAGCCAGATTGGGGATGTGATCATGAAATTGAACAGCGAAGGGCTCACCGTGATTCTGGTTGAGCAGAAACTGGGGTTTGCACGACGCGTTGGCAGTGAATTCCGCTTGATGGAAAAAGGTCGTGTGGTGGCCAGTGATGTTATGAGCGGCCTCAGTGACGAGTTAATCAAACGCCATCTGGCTGTGTAAATGCTGCCCGTGATCGGCAGTCCTGCACTCAAGCCGGCAGTGCCTGCTGCCAGCCAGTGGCATGCGTCGCTGGCGCTGAGTTTTGCACAAACTGCTCGCGGATGCCGCTTGATACACAGCGCGCATCAGGGGCCTTTGTATGTTCAAAAACCGTTTTACCCGGAAGGCCGGGATCTTGCGCATGTGTATTTGTTGCATCCGCCCGGTGGATTGGTGTCTGGCGACCGTTTGACGGTGGACATTGAACTGCAGGCTGATGCCCGCGTGCTGGTGACCACACCTGGTGCAGGACGTGTTTATCGCGCCCGCGTTGATCGCAGCTTGCAACAGCTGCGCACCACATTGGTGCTGTCTGAGGGCGCGGTACTGGAGTATTTGCCTCAGGAAACCATTGTGTACCCATCGGCCTCCGCGCAGCTGGATACCCAAATCCACATGGCGCCAGGTAGCCGTTTTATCGGTTGGGAGATTTGTTGCCTTGGCTTGCCGGCGAGTGATCTGCGATTTTCTGACGGTGCCCTCAAACAGCGATTGAGCATATTTGCGGGCAAAAAGCCTTTGTTGATTGAGCGCTTTGAATTGAATGATAACAACCGCGACGTTTATAACGCCGCCGTGGGCCTAAGAGGTCAACCTGTTACAGCCTTGCTGGTGGCGGGGCCGCTGACCGCTGATCAGCTCGCCGATGCGGCGCTCGACATGCTGGTGGAGCGTTTGCGCACGGCCATCGCTTCGTATCACTCCGATGCCTTGTGTGCAGTGAGTGTCATCAACGGTTTTGTGACGGCGCGTTATCTGGGCGGCAATGCAGATGAGGCCAAACGACTGTTTATCAGTTTGTGGCACATCGTACGCCCGGTCTTGACGGGCCGAGACGGGTGCGTGCCGCGCATCTGGGCAACGTGATCTCGGCGCAACAAAACAGTGGCAAGGTTATTGCAAACTTTTCACAGCAACACCCCGGCAGCAATGTGTGGATAAACGCTTATGGAATTATTACCCAGAGAAAAAGACAAACTGCTGCTGTTTACGGCGGCTCTGTTGGCAGAACGCAGACTGGCGCGCGGGTTAAAACTGAATTATCCGGAGGCAGTGGCACTGATTTCCATGGCGATCATGGAAGGTGCCCGCGATGGAAAAAGTGTCGCGCAGTTAATGAGCGAAGGCAAACACGTGCTGCGGGCGGATCAGGTGATGGACGGCATCGCCGAGCTGATTCCGGAAGTGCAGGTTGAAGCCACGTTCCCCGATGGTACCAAGCTGGTCACCGTGCATAACCCGATCAATTAATCGCCTTTGGTCAATGAAGGACGCACCGACATGAGTAACAGCTCAGCAACAAATCGTGGATTTGTCCCCGGCGAAATAGTCACCGATGGACCGGATATTGAGATCAATGTGGGACGACCCACGTGTGTGCTGGTGGTGGAAAACACCGGCGACCGCCCTGTGCAGATCGGTTCCCATTATCACTTTGCGGAAGTGAATCCCGCGCTGCGTTTTGATCGTGCGGCAGCGCG
>JAUSPW010000668.1 GCA_030652635.1 Pseudohongiella sp.
TTGCAGACCGATGGGCAAGGCAACAGTGAAACCATGGTTGCCATCTCGCCAATCGTCATCTGATTGACCGTTTTGCCATAATAAACGGCGGCGGCAGAGCTGATGCCCTCGGCGCCTTGACCAAAAAACACCAGGTTCAGGTACAGAGTCAGGATTTCTTCTTTGGTCAATTCTTGCTGTAGCCTGAGGGCAAACGGAATTTCTTTGAGTTTGCGAGCATAGACGCTGTCGCTGTCGAACGAGATGTTGTTGGCGAGCTGCATGGTAATGGTGCTGCCGCCACCCAGATTGACGCCGCGCACAAAGCCATAAAAGCCGCGCACCAGACCACGAAAGTCAACGCCGGGATGTGAATAAAAACGCGCGTCCTCACTGGCGATCACCGCGTTGATCATCATGGGCGGAATTTCTTCATAAGTGATCGGGTCGCGCCGCACGCCGATTTCTTCAATCAGTTTAAAATCAGCGGTCAGAATACGCAGAGGTGTTTCCAGCTGCACTTGCCGATAGGTTTCAGCAGAGGGTAACTGAGGCGACAAATACAGATAGGCGGCGGATGCCACCATCAATATCCCGCTCAGGCAAAAAACGCCGAACCAGAACAGGAATTTGACGAGCTTCATCATGAGTAGCAGTCCTGCATTGACGACCTGGTGGTATGACGACCGAATTTGACCAATAGACCGCCAAAAATGGCGACTCTTTTCAGGTGGGTGATTATACCCATCATTTTGAGGGAATGCCCCAGTAAAAATTCCAGCAGACAACACGGGTTTCAGCTAAAAAACTGATGAGTTCTAAACGATGCACCTGACATGACCAGGGAAGGACATGTAAATGCTCAATGGCTGGAAGCCTGTTATTGCAATAGACATAGGCAGCTGTGCGATCAAGCTGGTTGTAATGAGCCGACGGCGTGATCGGTGGGCGCTGCATGCCAGCATCAACAGACCCTCAGCAGGCAATGCGGCCGGGACACTGGCGATGATGCTGAAAACCGTGCCGGAGTTCTTATCTAAACGCAAGCCAACAATCCTGGTGACGGTACCCTGCGCAAATGTGTTTCTGCGCAGACTGCTGTTGCCGGGCCTGTTGAGCGCGGATCAGATCGATCTGGCCGTCAGAATGGAGATCGAAAAGGAGTTCCCGCCAGATGAGCACCCGGGGCTGTTTATTGACTACGATGTGATTCCAGACCATATATCCCGCCTGAGCAGCGATTCCACAAACACTCAAGCCTGGCTGGCCGCAGCCTGCTCTGCCACTGTCATACAATCTGTGATTGATACCCTGGCTAGTGCCGGCGTTGCCCCTGCACAGATTGCTCTGGACGTGCTGGTGCTTGATCGTTTTTACGACTGTGCTGAGCGGGGCGCTGCCCAGTATTTATACATTGATGCCGGTTTTAGCGGGATACGTTTGTACGCGCTGTGTAGCGGGGTGCCGGGATACATTCGCAGTCACTCATTCGGGAACAATGAGTTGGCATGCCTTGATGCCTCGGAGTTTCTGCTCACTTTGCGCAGGGCGCTACAGCAGTATCGGTTGTCTGAAATGCTGGCACAGCCGTCGCGTGTCTTTGTTTATGGCGGCAGATCCGGGACTGCTGGTCTTGGTGATCTGGTCAATCAGTATTGCGGGCGCGACGCGCATATTTTAAACCCGCTCAGTGATTGGCCTATTGAGGATCCCGGCACAGATTTGTCGCAGACCGTAACCGCAGAAATGGCGCCAGCCATCGCGCTCGCCATGCAGGAGCCACGACGATGGTGATCAATTTATTGCCATGGCGGCAGGCGCTCTACAAAAAGCGTCGACGCCAGACCTTGCAGATTCTGGTCTGCATTTTTGTGTGTCAGCTTGTTGTCGCGATCTTGCTCGTCAGTGCACACAATGCGCGCGATGAGCAGGCACAACAACGTCTGGCGGCGATACAGCGCGAGGTAATCAAAGCCGAATTTGATCGACAGTTTTTACAGCAGCAGTACGAGGTCGAGTTCGCGAAAACAGCGGTGTTGCAAGAGACGCTGACGCGCTGGCAACAAAATGCAGATTGGCAAAACGTGATGCGGGAATTGGGAAGTCTTGGAACAACAGTCTATGTCAGACAGGTTGTCTGGGCAGACAATCGACTGCAGATTTTTGGAGAAGCCAATGATGCGGCTGCGATCAGAGACCTTAAAAGTACCTTTGCGGCGCAGCAACAAAATCGTCAGATCGAGTTAGCCCCCAACGGTAAATATCAATTTGTCATTTCTAAAGAGCCTGAAGACTCTTCCTGGGAAAGAGGTGACAGCTGATGCAGTTCATCGACATTGGCAGTTTGTTGAGCCGAGTGACCACAAGCAATCTCCGCTATGGATTTGATGTGTCTGCGATTGGTCAATGGAGCGTCGTGCAACGTGCAGCACTGCTTGTGATTTTCGCAATCACCAATGCCCTGTTTTTGCTGGCACTCTGGTATTGGCTGGCTGTCAATGCAAGGGTTGCCGAACACGCAATCTATCTTGAGTCTCACGAAACGCTGCTCAGTATTCAAAGCGGAAATCAGAGGCTGTTGGCGAAAAATCTTATGCTGCAGCAGCCAGCTTTTTATTCCGATGTGATTGCCGAAAACAAAAATGAAAGGCCTGAGCTGAGTTATTTGCTCGATCTGTTGCGGGTGCTTGCTCGATCAACACAAGTCCGTTTGCTGCACGTGCGCCCGGGTGTGACGGATACCGGCGGCAGGCTCTCAATTGAACTGCGTGCGCAGGTATCGCTGTTGACACTCGCCAGCTTCTGGTCTGGTTTGATCCGGGAAGTGCCTGATGTGGAATTGCGCGATCTCGATCTGCAGCGCATAGCCGATTCCCAAAAATACGAGTTGGCAATGAGCCTGGTTGTTGCAACCGGGACGCACATTGATGAGCAGCGTTTGCTGCGTTACCAAACGCTTGCCGATCAGGTTCTTGTCCAGCACACAGAAAAAGGCGCACACAATAAGGGGTTTATTCTTGATAAGGATGGTAAAAACCTTGTGTATCTGCGAGGAGACAATCATGGGCATCTGCACCGTGTCACCTCGAATTAGATACCGGCAGAGCCGTTTTGCAGCGGTGTTGTTGTGTTTTATTTTTGCTGCGTCCCCAGGTGCCGCTGACACCTCAGACACACTGCTCACCATGAATTTTGTGGAACTGCCCCTTGCCGATGCTCTGCAGGTAATCGCTGACGAAATGGGCTTGAATCTGGTGCTGGCGGACGGGCTGACAGGTTCAGTCAGTCTTCATATTGAGCAGTTACCGGTTGAGCAGGCGCTTGATATGGTGTTGTTCGGTCGCGAATTGGGCTTTCGATTGCGCGGCAGTGTGCTGGCGGTGGCCGCCACCGAGCATCTTGAGAGGCAAGATGCCGAGCTTAAAAGTCGCGAGCAATTGCTGGATACCTTGGAAACCCGATTTATCCAGCTTAACTATGCTGACGGGCAGGCCTTTCTGCAGTTGCTGCTGGGGAGCGACTCCCACCCGGGTGGTGGATTGTTGTCTGAACGCGGTTCTGTGCGTGTGGATCAGCGTACCAATACATTGATAGTCAGAGATACTCTGGCCAGTCTGCGCGCTGTTGAAGATCTGCTGACAGTGGTAGACGTACCCGTCAAGCAGGTGCGCATCGAGGCGCGCATTGTCAGCGCAACATTAGACAGTGGACGCGAACTCGGAGTGCGCTGGGGAGTCACTGCGTCGGCAATGCCGCCCGAGTCGGCCGACCTGCCGGTTTCAAATCTTTTGAGCTTGTCTGCTGATCATCAGTTAGCGTCAATTGCCCGGGGTGTCGGGGTCAGAGATCATCGTGTGCTTGACCTGGAAATTGCCGCGCTGGAACGGGCGGGCGAAGCAGAATTGATCGCCCGGCCCCGGGTAACAACGCAGGACAATATGGCTGCGCTCATTCAGTCAGGTGTGCGAATTCCTTATCAAGCCCAGGCAGGAGGTACGGCAGGGGGATCCACCACAGAGTTTGTTGATGCCGTGCTGGCGCTGGATGTAACGCCCCTGATTACGCCAGATGGACGTATCATCATGCGATTGAACATACGTCAGGACTCGGTAGCATCCGGGAGTGGCGAGGTGCCGGCAATCAACACCAATACCATCAATACCAGTGTGTTGGTGAACAATGGAGAGACGCTGGTGCTGGGTGGAATTTTTCGTGAGGAATCCACTCGAGCAGAGGCTGTCACCCCCGGGCTTGGGCGGCTCCCCTTGCTGGGTGGCTTGTTCCGGCGTCAAACCAGTACTCAACATCGCACAGAATTGCTTATTTTTATTACGCCTGAAATTGTGAGCGAAGTGCTTGTTCAGGACGAGTTTCTGCCGCCTTAGCCGGGGTCCGAGCGCAGCGGGACTGAGGGTTTAACTTGAGTTTTTGAGCCTATACAGGTTAGATTGCGCGCTTGAATTTGAACAGGCCCGCTCAGGGCGACGGCGGTTTTAGTCATGGTTACGCACAACAATGTATTTCTGATCGGCCCTATGGGGGTTGGTAAAAGTACCATTGGGCGCATGCTTGCGGCGGCATTGGGCAAGCCATTTTATGACTCGGATCGTGAAATCGAAGCGCTGACAGGTGCGGACATCCCCTGGATTTTTGACGTGGAAGGCGAGGCCGGATTTCGCGTGCGCGAAGAGCGCATGGTTGATGCGCTGAGCCAACGCGAGGGCATCGTCATGGCAACAGGCGGCGGTGCTATTTTGTCCGCCTTGAGTCGACAGAATCTGCATGAGCGTGGCACGGTAGTGTACTTAAAAGCGTCCTTGGCGCAGCAATTTGAGCGTACCAGTAAAGATCG
>JAUSPW010000466.1 GCA_030652635.1 Pseudohongiella sp.
AGCGACTTCATTCCCGTGATCGCTCCGATTGGTGTTGATGAACATGGTGCCACGTACAACATAAACGCTGATACCGTTGCTGGTGAAATTGCTAAAGTTCTCAATGCAGAAAAACTGGTATTACTGACCAATATTTCAGGAGTCATGGATAAACAGGGCAACGTGTTGACAGGCCTGACAACCGCACAGGTTGATATCTTGATCGAAGACGGCACTATATACGGCGGCATGCTGCCAAAAATCAATTGTGCGCTGGATGCAGTGAACCATGGTGTCACCAGCGCTCACATTATTGATGGCCGAGTCGAACATGCTGTATTGCTGGAAATTTTTACCAACACCGGTGTTGGCACTCTGATCAGCAATACCCGCAAGACCGGAGACGACGTTTGATGAATAACGATGACATGTCTCAGGAATTTGATGATCACGCTCACCCGCGTGCCAGTCGCTCAGACAAAAAAACCTCTCGTAAGGAGCATATCCTGCAGGCACTGGCGCACATGCTGGAATCTGGCCCTGGAGAGCGCATCACAACAGCCGCTTTAGCACGGGAAGTCGGCGTATCTGAAGCGGCGCTCTATCGTCATTTCCCCAGTAAAGCGCGTATGTTTGAGGGGTTGATCAAATTTATTGAAGATACTTTATTTGTGCGTATCACCCGTATATTGCAAGATGATTTCAGTACGCTTGAGCGTTGTGAAAAAATTCTGACGCTGCTGCTGACCTTTGCAGAAAAAAATCCGGGCATGACGCGACTGATGACAGGTGATGCGTTGGCCGGAGAAACAGAGCGTTTGCGCGTCCGGATTGGCCAATTGTTTGATCGACTTGAATCGCAACTCAAACAAGTATTGCGAGAAGCGCCGTTGCGAGAAAGCCTGAAACCAGCCATCTCTCCTGCGGTATTGGCAGGTTTGTTACTTGCGTGTGTTGAAGGGCGGTTGATGCAGTTTGTGCGCAGTGAATTCAAGCGCGTGCCCACTGAAAACTGGGAAGAACAATGGCGTTATCTGGCGCAGAATCTGTTAGTCCCCTACACGGAAACATCGCCATACGCCTGAGCTGGAGAGAGCGATCTCTTTCCAGCTCACGCGTTGGTCCTACACGCCGTATCGCTGACGGTATTCACGGATCGGGTGTAAAAACTCCTTAAGATGTTCATCGTGCTGCATCTTCAGGTAATCAATGATCTGCGTCATGGAAATCAGACTCAGTACCGGTATCCGGTACTGCTTTTCGATTTCCTGAATGGCCGACAAATCACCGGTGCCGCGTTCTTGACGATCCAACGCTACCATTATGCCCACGGGCGAGGCGTATACCTTACGTAGCATTTCCATGACCTCACGTATCGCCGTGCCGGCAGTGATGACGTCATCCACTATCAATACTCGCCCCTGTAACGGTGCGCCGACAGTCAATCCACCTTCCCCATGATCCTTTACCTCCT
>JAUSPW010000684.1 GCA_030652635.1 Pseudohongiella sp.
GGCTGTCTGCTGCAACATCTTAAACTGGAAGGCCAGATCGCACTCAAACAGCAGGTGCTGTTTGATCATCTCAAACATACCGCTGGCATTGTCGACTTTAATGTTATTCCAGCCATGACATCTGTATCACAATCCTATCGAAGAAAAGCACGGCTTGCGGTCAGGTATGTTCATAAAAAATCTGATGTACTGGTGGGATTTCGTGAAAAGGCCAGCACATTTATTACCGATATGACACGGTGCACCACCTTGGTGCCACCTGTTGGAAATCTCATCAAATCCTTGCGCGCGTTGATGCTGACGCTGGAAGGCTGCCGCGATGTCCCACAAATTGAAGTTGCCGTTGGTGAGCGCTCCAGTGTGCCAACCGAGTTGCTTGACACGGTACTGCGCGTCACCATGACACTGAGGCATCTGGCCCCATTATCTGATGCAGACAAGCAAAAACTGCGCAATTTTGCTGATGAACACAATATCGAATGGTTTTTACAATCAGGTGGACCGAATACTGTCTCGCGATTCTGGCCAGAATCTGCCGATGATCAACTTCAGTATTTTTTGCCTGACGAGACCGGTGATATCTGTATATCTTTTTTCCCAGGCGACTTTACGCAGGTCAACGCCGATATCAACCGCCGGATGATTACGCAAGCTATACAATTGCTCGACTTGCAGCAAGACGACAAAGTACTCGATCTGTTTTGCGGGCTGGGCAACTTCAGTTTGCCTATGGCCAGACGCTGCGCCTCGGTGACTGGCGTTGAAGGCAGCGAAGAAATGGTTGAACGTGCCGCAGCGAATGCCGCGCGCAATCAATTGTCGAACACCCGGTTTTTTGCTGCAGATTTGTTCACCGACTTTGACAGCTCCAGGTGGGCAACTGCCAGCTACACCAAATTGCTGCTAGACCCACCTCGCTCCGGCGCCATAGAACTGGTCTCAAAAATCCGTGAATTGCTACCTGAGGTGATCGTGTACGTCTCATGTAATCCGTCCACACTGGCAAGAGATGCCGCTGAACTGTCAAAACAAGGATACCGATTGACTCATGCGGGTGTTATGGACATGTTCCCACACACTGGACACGTTGAATCCATGGCACGCTTCGAACGGGTCAAATAATCAGGAATTTTTATGGTTCAGGTTCGCGAAGAATACTCGTTTAATCCCGATGGCAGCGTCAACTTCGAACAATGGTTGAACCGTCTTGAAACCTATGTAGGACTATCGAAGCACGACGAATTGCGCAAAGCCTGCGACCTGAGCTGGCAGGTCGAGCAACAGACAGTCGCAGCCCACAATGCTTGGTCACCTGGTATCAGCAGCTACCGGACAGGGCTCGAAATGGCCGAGATCCTTGCTCAACTGCATCTGGACAGCGAAGCGATTGTCGTAGCCGTTTTGTATCGCCCGGTGCGTGAATCAAAACTCTCCCTTGATCAGGTCAAACTGGAGTTTGGAGAAAACATTGCACGCCTGCTTGAAGGCGTGTTACGCATGGCCGCTATCAACGAGACCGACACCAGCAAAACCCGTGTTCTGGGCCAGAGTCAGGATCAGATTGAGAACGTCCGCAAGATGCTGCTTGCCATGGTGGATGATGTCCGTGTTGCGCTGATCAAACTTGCTGAACGAACATGTGCTATACGCTCTGTAAAAAATGCCAACGAAGAAAAGCGCCGCCGGGTTGCCCGGGAAGTATTTGATATTTATGCGCCGCTGGCGCATCGACTGGGTATCGGGCAACTGAAATGGGAGCTCGAAGACCTTTCATTCCGATATCTGCAGCCTGAAAACTACAAACGCATTGCCAGTTTGATTGACGAACGTCGGGTTGACCGGGAACGCTTCATCACTGAAGTGACAGAAGAGCTCAGAAGACAATTTAATCGAGCAGGCATCGACGCTGAAATTAATGGTCGAGCAAAGAGCATTTACAGTATCTGGCGAAAAATGCAGCGCAAACAGCTCGATTTCAGTCAGATCTTTGACATAAGAGCCGTCAGGGTACTGGTTCCTGATGTACGGGACTGCTACGCAGCGCTGGGCATAGTCCATAACATCTGGCGCGTGATTCCCAACGAATTTGATGATTACATTGCCAATCCGAAAGAAAATGGCTATCAGTCACTGCATACCGCTGTCATTGGCCCACATAATAAGGTCTTTGAGATTCAGATCCGGACGTATGCAATGGACGACGACGCTGAACTGGGTGTCTGCGCACATTGGCGTTACAAGGAAGGCATCGTAGATCCAAATTATAAAGATGGTTTTGAAGAAAAAATTGAATGGTTGCGTCAAGTGCTGGCATGGCACGACGAAATGGGTATGGTGGGTGGACTTGCAGAACAATTGCGCAGTGATGCCCGCGCTGACGACAGAATATATGTGTTTACACCTGAGGGACACGTGGTTGATCTGATGGCTGGTGCAACACCGCTGGATTTTGCCTACTACGTACATACGGAAGTCGGGCACCATTGCTCCGGCGCGCGCGTAAACGATAAAGTGGTCGCGCTGAACTATCGTCTCAAAACTGGTGACAGGGTAGAGGTGTTGTCCAGTGCGTTGAACTCCCCCGTCAGAGATTGGCTCAAACCACATCTGGGGTATGCAAACACACCCAGATCGCGCGCCAAACTGGTGCAATGGTTTAAATTACAGGACAAGGATCAGAATCTCGAATACGGAAAAGAATGGCTTGAAACTGAATTTAAACGCCTTGCTGTCCGCCATATTCCGTATGAAGACATTGCTAAAAAACTGGGTTGTAAAAATGTTGACGGCTTGTTTGTCTCGGTTGGGACAGGTGCGATTGCCGTCGATGAAGTCATAGATGTTGTCAGATTACTGAGTGCAGACCTTGTACCTGCTGATCTTTTTGCAGGGATGCATTCGGAAAATAGTGAAGAACAGACACGCAGCATTCATCTGGGTATTCTTGCTCATGACCGCGCAGGACTGTTGCGTGACGTTTCTGCCATTCTTGCAGCAGAAGGGATTTATGTACTTGCGATCAATACTCGCAGCAACAAACAGGCTGCAACCGCCTATATGCAACTGGAAATAGAAGCTGATTCATTCACACGGCTGGCGCGAGCGCTGGACCACCTGAATGATCTGGATAGTGTGATCGAGGCAACTCGCCTGGAGGATCAATAATATGCAAAGCAGCCAGACACAGGCAGATGCCATCTCTGCTCTTGTAACATTGATGGAGAATCTGAGAGATCCAGAACATGGTTGCGCATGGGATAGAAAACAGACACTTACTTCGTTAACCCGACACACGCTGGAGGAGGTTTATGAAGTAATCGATGCGATAGAACAAGGAAATCCAGAAAAAATCTGTGATGAACTTGGGGATTTACTGTTCCAAGTGGTATTTTACGCCCGCATTGCCCAAGAACAGGGTTTATTTGATTTAAAGGATGTCGCCGACGCGATAACTAAAAAGTTGTTAGTCCGCCACCCTCATATTTTTCCGGATGGCACACTGGACAGTTTTGGGCAACCGACTTTATTGACTGCCCAGGAAGTAGAGCGAAACTGGGAAAAAATAAAAAATGCGGAGCGTATTCGTGAAGGCCAGGGACGACAAGTCAGTGTTATGGACGATGTCGCATCTGCCATGCCAGCCTTAGACAGGGCGGCGAAATTGCAAAAACGTGCGGCGTCAGTAGGTTTTGACTGGGCAGACTTATCCGGTGTCATTGCCAAACTTGACGAGGAAGTAATGGAATTGAAACAAGCTGTCGCAGCAGGCAGTACCCTAGATCAGCAGCATGAACTGGGCGACATTCTGTTTACCTGCGTCAATCTGGCCCGACATCTGGGTCTTGATGCTGATGCAAGTTTACGTGATGCAAACAAACGATTTGAATCACGATTTAAATTTATTGAACAGGCTGCTGCCAAAAAAGATAAAACGCTGACCGACTGCAATAGCGACGTACTTGAGCAATGGTGGCAAGAAGCAAAACATCTGGAAAACTAATTTATTTTTGAAAAACTGAAGACTGGAGAAGATATGCGAATCATCTTATTGGGAGCCCCGGGTGCCGGCAAAGGAACTCAGGCACAATTTATCACTTCCGAATTGGGTATCCCGCAGATTTCAACTGGTGACATGCTGCGCGCAGCCGTCAAGGCTGGCACAGAATTAGGCAAGCTGGTCGCCGGAGTCATGAGCAGTGGGGGACTTGTGACTGATGAAATTATTATCGCTCTGGTTAGCGAGCGTATCAAGCAGTCAGATTGTGAGAATGGTTTTTTGCTGGATGGATTTCCGCGCACTATTCCTCAAGCACAGGCTATGGTCGATGCTGGGATCAATATAGACCGGGTTATTGAAATTCGCGTAGACGATGAAGAAATTGTAAATCGTTTAAGTGGTCGCAGAGTTCATCCTGGCTCTGGCCGCATTTACCATATCAAGCACAACCCTCCGATGACCGAAGGTATCGATGATGCAACGGGTGAAGCACTGATTCAGCGTGATGACGACAAAGAAACAACCGTTCGGAAACGACTTGCTGTTTATCACGAACAGACAAAACCTTTGGTAAATTTCTACGAAGTTCTCCAAAAATCGGGAGCGAGTGTTCAAGTAGTCAGTATCGATGGCCAAGACAGCGTGCAGGAAATTCGATCACGATTGGCTCAAGTACTTAGCAAATAGACTTTTATTTAATCCATATCACTGTATGGTCATATTTTTTTGTGTTATCGTGCGGCTCAAACGTGGGTCAATTCGCGTTCAGTGATGATGGTGGTTTTTTTCCACAGTAATGGAGAGATAATTGTATGGCCAAAGTTAAAGCGAAAAAGAAAACATCTGCCGTGTCAGCAGTAAAAAAACTGAAAGACGCTGCCTTGGCAAAAGCAGAAGCCTCTCTGGCGAAAGTTGAAAAAGAACTTGCTGCTGGCAAAAAGAAATTGGAAGCAGCAGAAGCAAAAGCCAAAGCCGCCGCTACTAAAGCAGCAAAAAGCACTACAGCTGCTGGTAAAAAAGCATTGCTGAGCGCTGAAACCGCCGCTAAGAAAGCAGCCGGAAATTTGACTGCCATCAATGACAAACTGAAGTCTGCAAAATCCCAAGTTAAATCGATTACTGATTCTGCAAAAGCCAAGGCGGCTGTAGAAGCTCGCAAGCAAGCAGCTGAAGCTCGCAAAGCTCAAATTGTGGCAAAAGCAGAAGCTGATCTCGACAAGGCCGTAAAAGCGTTTGCTGCCCAGTTCATGAAAAAACGTAAAAAAGCTGACGCAGCAAAAGAAGCTGCCAGAATCAAGAAGCAAAAAACCAAAGAAAAAGCAGCAGCAAAAAAAGCAGCTTTGAAAGCCAAAGCTTCAGCCAAAAAAGCTGCTGCTAAAGCTAAATCAATCGCAAAAGCCTTGGCTATTCGCGAAAAAACAGCTGCAAAAAAAGCAGCCGCCAAAGCTAAAGCTGCAGCCAAACTGAAGGCAACGCGTGATAAAGCCGCCGCTAAAAAAGCAGCACTCAAAGCAAAAATCGCTAAAGCTAAAGCCAAGATCAAACCTGCCAAGCCAGCAGCGGCACCTAAAGCAGTTTCCAAACCAGCAGTCGTCAAAGTAGCCAAAGTTGCTGCGCCTGTTGCTAAAAAAGCTTCCGCCAAACCTGCAAAGCCGGTAAAAGTAGTTGCCAAAAAAGCAGCACCAGCTAAAGCAACAGCCAAAGCAACTCCAGTTGCAAAAAAAGCTGCTGTTAAATCTGCGCCCGCTGCTAAAAAGCCGGTAGTTGCTAAAAAACCAGTTGCTGCCAAAAAACCAGTCGCCACCAAAAAGGCCGTAGCAGCTAAACCTGTGGTTGCTAAAAAAGCACCCGCAGTAGCCAAGCCTGCCGCTCCTAAAGCGCCGGTCAAACGCGCCGCGAAGAAATCTGTTGCTTCAGCCAGTGTTCCAGCGACAGCAGCTCCTGCGGCACCGGTAGTACCTGCTCCAACGCAAGATTGATCTGTCATCTTGCATACATCACATCGTGCGTTTGGCAGATGTGATGTATGCAAGGCTTACTCGCTTGATATCACCGCTCTTTTCTCATCGGCAGGAACTCGTTCCCCAACGTCCGATTCCTATACAGATATAGGAAAACTTAGTGCCAGAAACCTCTTCAACAACAAACATTCAACAACTCGCAGTACTTGCAATAGATACTGCCTTTGATGAATGCTCAGTTGCGCTGACAACAACTGCTATTCGCGATGTATGCTACAGCAAACGCCCGCGTAAACATGCTGATGATGTTTTACCACTAGTCCAGTCTTTGCTTCATAAGCACCAGCAGTCAATGGCGTCAATCAATGTCATTGCAATGATCAATGGCCCCGGGTCTTTTACCGGTCTGCGAATCGGTGCAGCAGTAACTCAAGGCCTGGCATTTGGAAGAAGCTGTCCTGTTATCTGTATCTCGTCGCTTGCAATTATGGCGTATGACAGTCTGGCAAAATCCGAATACAACAATACGGATCAACGCATCTTTATCACCGTGTGTGTGCACGCACGCGAATCCGAGTTTTACTTTGCCGTTTATTCATTTGACAGGGCCTTATCGCCGATAGCCGAACTACGCGATCAGATTCTCGACGCAGAATCGCTTAAAAATGTATTTAATGACTTTATGTTATCGAGAGCAGAACAACCCATACCGTCAATCTGGATTGGCGCAGGGCAGGGGTGGGCTCACGATTTGCT
Source organism: Pseudohongiella sp. (assembly GCA_030652635.1). GTDB lineage: Bacteria > Pseudomonadota > Gammaproteobacteria > Pseudomonadales > Pseudohongiellaceae > Pseudohongiella. The sequence continues at coordinate 6,715 of JAUSPW010000684.1, forward strand.
GGTAGATTTTCAATCGATGTTTGATGAAATATTGATTGCTCCCGAATGTAATGCTTTGTTGCTGGCCGACCTTGCAATAAAGAGCTTTTATAAGGGCCTGGCTATAAATCCTGAGGCAGCCACGCCAGTCTATTTGAACGACGACATGCAGTACAAAACGGTATAGAGTTTGACGATGGCGCAGAGGTGGATAGCATGACTGCCGAACTTTTCCGTCACAATGACCGACTCTGTCTTGGCTTGCCTGCAGAGCCTGAAGCAGGTGTACTTTGCGTGGACTTTGCAGACCCTGCCATACAGCATCGAATCTCAAAAGCATTATCAGGAGAAGCTGTTGTCAAAGCGATGGGGCAACGACCACACACGTCATCACCGCATCCACTTTTCTCGCAAATTCAGCTTTTAAAACCAGAAAGCCATTTGATAGACGCCACTGCAGGCCTTGGTCTGGATGCCTTTATTCTGGCTTGTGCAGGCTGGCATGTGACGATGATTGAGCAATCACCTTTGATCCATGCATTGCTGTCAGATGGTATACAAAGAGCTCTTCTGCTTCCGATACCAGAAACAACTGCTCAAAAACTAACACGCGCAGCTTTAAGCAGACTGTACCTTTGCCCACCGGGCAGCAGTCTGGATGTATTACCGACGCTGCCAGAAGCACACGTAATCTATCTTGATCCCATGTTTCCAGATCG
>JAUSPW010000691.1 GCA_030652635.1 Pseudohongiella sp.
TGAAAGGATGAGATGCCTTCTGTAGATGAGTTTTTGCGAAAAAGCAGGCGCCACATTTCTCGCACGAGCCTTACCTGGGCAAAACGGGTCTGAATCGAATAAAACAGACCGGCACCCAGACACAGAAAAACCAGCGCCGGACTCCAGATAATATTGTTGATGGTGGTGACGAAAGCTTCCATGAAGAGTTCCTGTGTTGTTATTACTCGCGAGATCAGGCTGAACAATAACCGAGGGGGGAAATGCTTTCAATAAGGGGTTTAACGAGGCCAGCATTTCCCCGCGCAAAACATCATGCGCTGCGGTTAACAACCGCCATGGTCAAGCGTGAAATACACACGGTTTTGCCCTGTTCAGTTGTGATGCGGATTTCCCAGACCTGAGTGGTGGCGCCAATATGGAGGGCGGTAGCGGTGCCAATCACCCAGCCTTTGGCTACCGGGCGTATATGATTGGCATTGATATCCAGCCCCACCGCGACTTTATTTTCCTGATGCAGGCAGTGATTGGCAGCAATGCTGCCGAGTGTTTCAGCAAACAGCACCGAGGCGCCGCCATGCAGAATGCCAAACGGTTGTACAGTGCGATGGTCAACGGGCATGCGTCCGCGTAAAAAATCATCACCTGCTTCAATGTATTCGATGCCCAGGGCACTTGCTGCTGTGTTGTTGGCGTGTTCGGCAATTTGTTGCAGGTTGGGCTGGCGTGTCCAGATAGGCATGATCAGTTGGGTGGTCCTTGAGTTTAAAAACGCAAAACTTACACGAAGTCTTGCGGAAGGCAAGCGCGGGTGTACAGCTTCCCGTTGTGCCGGTTAGACTTGCAGGCTGAATCCATCTCGTAACAAGGTGACTGCGCTTGACCCGACAGCTGCTGCATTTTGATCATGTCATTGCGATCGCGCCCCCAAGCGCGGCGGGCAGATCCGTCATCAATCGCGCTGATTTGTGGAAGGCGCTGGTGTTCCGTGCCCGTTATCCCGGCTATTTTACGCCGGGGCTGGAGTGCACGCTGCAGCCCGTCGACGACACCCGGTTTGTGCGTATTATCAGCTTTGCAGACACCCAGTTGCGTGACGAAGTGACCCTGACACCCCACGAGCACATCTACTCGATAGTGGATGGACGTCACCAGCCCATGCACGCTGAGTGCAAAGTGGTGATTGAGGAGCCAACACCGGGACAGTTTGCTGTGCGCTTCAGCTATCGACGGGACTCAATTTCTGAACACGGTGGTTTAAACGCAGATGAATTTCTGAAATCCGCTTATGTACAAAATGACCGCGAAGCGATGAATCGTCTGCTTGAGATGCTCGCCGAAGGCTGGTTGCACCCGCACAGTTAACCCCGCAGGAGAGTTCACACCATGTCCGCCACTACCACGCATGCGCTGGATGAGGCCATTGCCTTGGCTGAAACCGCGCCCGGTCGTTATACTGCGCGCACCCATCCGGCGTATGCCAATGCAGTTGGACCGTTTGGCGGCGTCACGGCGGCCCTGTTGCTTAATGCCGCGCTCAAGCACCCACAAGCGCTGGGCGAACCGATTTCGCAGACCGTGCATTTTGCCGCACCGATGACTGATGAGCCTCTGCAGATTGATGCTAATCCCGTGCGCACCAACCGCTCCACACAACACTGGATAGTACAGGCATTCCAGCACGGTCTTCTGGTTGCTATGTGCACCGCTGTGTTTGCCGTGCGTCGTGACACCTGGTCAGCAGTTGATGCGCGTTTTCCCGTTAACCTGCCACCACCCGATCAGCTGTCGCCTTTGCAATGGAGCAAACAGCCGCCGTTTACGCACTGTTACGACCTGCGTTATATCAGCGGGATGGTGTCACTGGATCAGGCCATGCGCGACGGGCCACAGGAGCAGCCGCATGCGGAGTCCAGTTTGTGGGTGCGTGATGAGCCGCCGCGCGCGCTGGATTTTGCCTCGCTGGCGTCATTGTGTGATGTGTTTTTCCCGCGCGTGTTTGTGCGCCGTCAGCGCTGGACGCCGATAGGCACGGTGACCATGACCTCGTACTTTCACGCCGATAGTCAGACGTTGGCGCAGATCGGCAGTGCGCATGTGCTGGGCTGTGCGCGGGCGCAGGTGTATCAGAATGGCTTTTTTGATCAGAGTGCAGAGATCTGGTCAGCTGATGGCAAGTTGTTGGCGACAACGCATCAGATGGTGTACTTCAAGGAGTGACCGGGTGGGCTGGCTTACTTGGACATGCTGTAAACAAAGGCGGGCAAGATGTTGAGCGGCACAAAACTGACATCGTCCATCTTCTTGCCAAACACCTGTTCGATATCGGATTTGTTGCTCTTGAAGTACTGGTACTGCAGGTAGATGCCGCCTTCTTTTAGCCCGTGCCGCATAGCGTGAATCACCTGATACAAAAACGCATGCTGACTGTCTGGATCTTCAAAGTTTTTTAAGGGTAAGGACGAGAGGATGACATCGTATCGTTCGGCTTCCACCAGCAGATGCGTGACGCAACAGTTATGCAGGTTGACGAGTTTTCCTGGGGTTGCTTTGATCAGCTGTTCAATCCACGGGTTGTATTCAGTTTTGATCTCGCAGATGTCGAGTTGAGAATCCGGCGACATACGGCTGATGAGTTCCCGCGTAAATGCGCCGCGGCCGCTGCCAATCTCAAGGATGCGTAAGGGGCGCGAAAAGTCGATTTTGCCCACCATGTTATTCACCAGAAAGCCGGAACTGCTGATAATCAGCCCGTCTTCGGTGATATTTCTCTTGAGATTGCGGTAAATCCGGATCAGCATGATGTTGTTTGTGAGGACTCCATGGGTCGAAATGAATCAGCGGTTTGCCGCCGAGCACGGATCATACCCTGAGTGATGGCTGTTGCCTATGGGGACGGCGTTGGTCATCAGTTGTGCCTCAGCTTAACATTCCCGGAGATTGACGTATAAATGACCCACACGCCGCCTTCATCGACCTCCACATCGCAGCCCGTACCATCGCAGCGGCAATGGAATATCCGGCAAGTGTTGTTAGGGCTGGTCATGGGGTGTCTGTTACCCGGTGTTATCTTCACCTTTGCAATGTTTGTGCGCGAATATCTGTTGGTCCGCAATCAATTGACTGACAACTTGATCACAACCGCCCGCGCCATGGTTCAAACGGTGGACTCCCAACTGTTCCGTGCGCTCGATACCGTGCATGCGGTGGCCAGCTATCCGGGCTTTACCGATGTTGATCCCGAAGACTTTTACAACTGGGTGAGCGTTATTACCAATCGCTCAGAAATTGGTATGAATATGGTGCTGAGTGACCGGCAGGGCAGGCAGGTCATCAATACATTAATTGCGCCGGATGATATGCCGGAACTGATCGATGATCCGGCGTTGGTTGCACCGGTATTAATGTCGGCTGAGCCGGCCATCACGCCGGTATTTATCGGTTCATTGCTGCAACGACCCTTGTTAACTGCCAGTGTTCCCGTCATCAAAAATGATGAAGTGATTTATTCACTGGGCATCGGGATTCTGCCGGAGTCGTTTAATCCCATTATCGATGCGCAGGATTTCCCGGATTCGTGGATCGTCGGCATTTTTGACAACACGGGCACGATTGTCGCGCGCAGCCTGCAGCCGGAAGTGTATGTCGGGCAAAAAGGCACGGCAGACTATATCAGCAGCATCAACAGCGCGCTGGAAGGTATCACTGTTAGCACAACCCGCGAAGGTATTCCGGTGACATCAGTGTGGAGTCGTTCACCTGACACCAACTGGAGCGTGGGCATTGGTATTCCGACCGGGCAGCTGGAAGCTGAGTTGCGCCGCAGTATGTCCATTATCGGATCGCTGATTTTGCTGTTTCTGGTAATTGCCGTGATATTAGCGTGGCGGGCGGCCAAGCTGATTTCCGATTCGGTCAGACAGCTCAATGCGCCCGCAGAAGCCTTGGGACGCGGTGAGTCCGTGCAGATTCCGCCGCTGGGTATTGCAGAGTCGGCGCAAATCGCGGCGGCCTTACAGAATGCCGCCGGATTGATGCAGCGCCGGGAAACTGAGCTGAAGCAGGCGCGTGCATCGTATCTGGAATCGCTGGAGCAGACAGTCAGTGAGCGCACGCAAGCCTTGCAATTGGCTAATGAAAAGCTGGAACAACTGGCGCTCACCGATGTAATCACCGGTCTGAATAATCGCAATGCTGCCAATATTCGCCTGCGTCAGCAGTTTCTCAGCTACAAACGCTCTGGTCTGGCTTATGTGGTGCTATTTCTTGATGTCGATCACTTTAAATTGGTCAACGACAAGTTTGGTCATGAAACCGGTGATCAGGTTCTGCGACAGCTCGGTAATATTTTGCTGGCGTCAGTGCGTGGCAATGACTTTGTTGCCCGTTTTGGTGGTGAAGAGTTTTTGGCCTTGCTGGAAAATTGTAGTGCGCAGGACGCTCTGAAGGTCGCTGAAAATATTCGTATGTCCGTGGCTGCCCATCACTTCCCGCTTGTTAATGACGTCACGGTCAGTATTGGTTTGGCGATGGTAAAAGCCGACGACAATTCCGAAGAGGAAGCTGTGCGCCGCGCCGACAAAGCGCTGTATCAGGCGAAAGCGGATGGTCGGGATTGTGTCAGGCTTGGTGTCTGATCAGGGGTTTAATCAGAGGCTGATCAGGTTTGGCGTCGGGGCTTTCTTTACGCCGAGTGCTGGTTTACTCTCTTGGTGAATCCATGGAGAGTTGCACTAATGCTGAAATTGATCAAACCGGTTTTTGTGAGTACTGCCCTTGTTGTACTGAGTGTTTACAGCACTGTCGATAATTCAGTGCTGGCCCAATCTGTAGAAGACGTTGACCTTAACGTGGTCACCCGGATCCGTCAGGAAGGCCTGCACCGCTCGCAGGTGATGGATACCCTGTGGCACCTGACTGACGTGATTGGCTCGCGGCTGACCGGTTCCCCCGGCATGGACGAAGCCAATGCCTGGACCCGTGACCAACTGAGCGACTGGGGCCTGAGCAA
>JAUSPW010000701.1 GCA_030652635.1 Pseudohongiella sp.
TGTTCCTGCAGAACATCACCGGTTTTATGGTTGGCCGCAAATATGAACATGAAGGCATCGCTAAAAACGGCGCCAAACTGGTTAACGCAGTAGCCACCGCCAATGTGCCTAAAATCACCACACTGATTGGAGGCAGTTTTGGCGCGGGCAACTATGGCATGTGTGGCCGGGCCTATGATCCACGGTTTTTATGGACCTGGCCCAATGCCCGCATTTCTGTGATGGGCGGAGCCCAGGCTGCCGGGGTATTGTCACAGTTGCGAGGCGAGATGCTGGCCGCCAAAGGCCAGGCGTGGAGCCCGGAAGAAGAACAGGCGTTCCGCAAACCCATTGAAGATAAATATGAACATGAAGGCCATCCCTACTACGCCAGCGCTCGCCTGTGGGACGATGGCATCATTGCGCCGGCTGACACCCGCTCAGTGCTGGGTTTATCGCTGTACTTTGCCAGCCATGCACCGCAGCAGGACACCCGTTTCGGCATATTCAGGATGTAAATGTTATGGATACCATTGTAGAAGTCACGCGTCCCGCCAACGGCATCACTGTGTTGTGGCTGAATCGCCCGGAAAAACACAATGCCTTTGATCCGGCTTTGATCGCCACCATTCACCGCTTGGTGGACACCCTGCGCAGCGATGCTGACACCCGCGTACTGATTCTGGCCGGGCGCGGCAAAAGTTTTTGCTCCGGCGCTGATCTGCACTACATGAAGTCGATGGTGAACTATTCATTGGAGGAAAATATTGCGGATGCCGGCCGTCTAGCGGCCATGTTGCAAGCGCTGCATCAATTCCCCAAACCCATAATCGCTGCCGTGCACGGTAATGTGTATGCAGGAGCCACCGGCATGGTGGCCTGTGCGGATATTATTCTGGCCGCCGACAATGCACGTTTTTGTATCAGCGAAGTCAAACTTGGCTTGGTCCCTGCCGTCATCAGTCCCTTTGTGATGGCGCGTATGGGCCCTCATTTTGCACGGCGCTATTTTTTAACCGCTGAAGTATTTGACGCCGCTGCAGCACAACAGGCAGGACTGGTGCACGAATGCGTGGCACCCGACACCTTGATGGACAATGCTTTGCGGGTAGCGACACAACTGTTAGCCAATGCCCCAGGCGCACTGGCGGCAACCAAAACCCTGATTCGCGAACTGGTCGCCGACCCCAATCGCGAGGTGATGACACAATATACCTGCGAGCTGATTGCCCGTGTGCGCGCGGGTGACGAAGCCCAGTCAGGTCTGCAGGCGTTTTTCGAAAAGCAGCCAGCGCCGTGGCTGCTACCCGACATCGATGCCAGCACGGAGTTGACGCCATGACACAAAGGCTGATCAAAACACTGTTGATCTGTAATCGCGGCGAAATTGCGTGCCGCATCATCCGTACTGCACGGCGTATGGGTGTTAAAACAGTCGCAGTTTTTTCTCAGGCTGATCGCGGCGCGCTGCATACACAATTAGCAGATCAGGCGATTGCACTGACCGGCTACAGCGCTGCAGAGTCCTATCTGGATCAGGCACAGTTATTGATGGCTGCCGCGCAGTGCGGCGCGGATGCCCTGCATCCCGGTTACGGTTTTTTGTCAGAAAATGCCGCGTTTGCACAGGCTGTTGTGGATGCCGGTTACCTGTTTGTGGGCCCTCGCGCAGATGCCATTGCGGCGATGGGTTCCAAAGCACGCGCCAAACAATTGATGAGCGCCGCCGGAGTTCCGATGTTGCCCGGTTATCATGGTGATAATCAGGATGCCGCATTTCTGCATACACAAGCCGATCTGATGGCTTATCCGGTGTTAATCAAAGCCGTGGCGGGCGGTGGTGGGCGCGGCTTGCGGATTGTTGAACTTTCGCATGAATTTATGGCGGCACTACAGGCTGTCAAACGCGAATCAAAAGCCGCGTTTGCTGATGACCGTGTTTTGCTTGAAAAGTATTTACCCCATGCCCGGCACATAGAAATTCAGGTATTTGCGGATCAGGCCGGCCATTGTGTCCACCTGCATGAACGTGATTGTTCCATTCAGCGACGCCACCAAAAACTGATTGAAGAAGCGCCCGCACCAGGATTAAAAACAGAAACCCGACAGGCGATGGGTGAAGCTGCTGTGCGCGCTGCGCAGGCCATCGACTACACCGGTGCAGGGACTGTGGAGTTTTTGTATCAGAACGAGCAGTTCTATTTTCTGGAAATGAATACCCGCTTGCAGGTTGAGCACCCGGTTACCGAAGCCATCACCGGGTTGGATCTGGTGGAATGGCAACTGCGTGTAGCACAAGGTGAAGACTTGCCCTTAACGCAATCGCAGATCAAACGCGATGGCTGGGCCATTGAAGCACGCATCAACGCGGAAGGACCTGCCCCAGACTTTTTGCCCGGCATAGGTTTGATCGAGCAGTTGGTATGGCCACCGGTCAGCGAACGGGCATTGCGTGTGGATGCAGGCTTCCGCGCCGGTGATCGCATCAGTGTGTATTACGACAGTCTGCTCGGCAAAGTGATTGCTTGGGCACCGTCTCGCGCACAGGCGGTCCGGCGTTTGTCGGCCGCATTGGCCTGCCTGCAGGTCGCTGGCATTCAACATAATGGTGCGTATCTTGGCGCCGTGCTGGATACCCAGGCGTTTGCGGCCGGAGATGTGCATACCGGATTTCTGCTGGAGCATCAGGCAGCCATCGCAGCCGCGCAGGAGCACCGTCAGTGGCACCTGGAAACGCGCGGCAACAGCGCAGCCGCTGGCGTTGCTGCAAATGATTTTAAAAACAGTGCGATGGCCGCGTTTCGCAGTGGCGGTTTAAATCCATTCAGCCGACAACATCACTTGCTGCCGTTGTTTGCACAAGGCGAAGCCTCGCCGGCCAGCGATGCGGATACCTTGATTACCAAGGCTGCCGCCTCTCACCACCAGAGCACTATCAAAGCCCCCTTACCCGGCCGGGTGATCAGCGTGTTTGTGAAGGCGGGTGATGCGGTGGTTGCGGGACAAGCCTTATTGATTATGGAAGCCATGAAAATGGAGCATACCCTGCGCGCCAGCAGTGATTCGGTGATCGCGGCGGTGCACTGTCAGGACGATCACATGGTGCAACCCGATCAGTTGCTGATTGAATTTGCACTGCCCGCCAGCGCACCCGGAGCCTGATCATGAGCCTGTTAACACACTCGGCAAACGCATCTCAACAACACGTCAGCATTGTGGAAGTAGGCGCACGAGATGGTTTGCAGAATGAGGCGGCTCATGTGTCCTCTGCGATCAAAGCCGGTCTGGTCGATCGCCTGGCGGCAGCGGGCTTATTGAGAATCGAAACCGGCAGTTTTGTGTCGCCACGCTGGGTGCCACAGATGGCGGACTCCGCCGAGGTTTTTGCCAGCATCACACGATTACCCGGTGTGCGTTACTCGGCATTGACCCCAAACTTGCAAGGGTTTGAGCGCGCCATGGCAGCCGGAGCGGATGAAGTTGCCGTATTTGCTGCCGCGTCCGAAGCCTTCAGCCAAAAAAATATCAATTGTGGTATTCGGGAAAGCATCCAGCGCTTTACGGACGTGTGTGCTGAAGCCCGCGCCCGGGGAATCGCGGTGCGCGGTTATGTGTCCTGCGCCATGGGTTGCCCTTATCAGGGCGCGGTACCGGCAGAGGATGTGGCTATGGCAGTGCGCGAGTTGATGGCACTGGGTTGTTACGAAGTCTCGATAGGCGACACCATCGGTGTGGGCACCCCAGTACAGGTGCAGCGCGTGTTGTCCACGTGCCTGCAAGAAGCGCGAGCTGATCAGCTTGCCATGCACTTTCATGACACCTACGGGCAGGCACTGGCCAATCTGCTGGCGGGGCTGGAGCTGGGCGTATTCACCATTGATGCGTCGATTGCCGGACTGGGCGGCTGCCCTTATGCGCAGGGCGCCAGCGGCAATGTCTCCACCGAAGATGTGGTGTATATGCTGCATGGCATGGGTTTACACACTGGCATTGACCTTGAGCGGTTGGTGGATACCAGCCATTGGATTTGCCATGAATTAAATCGCAGCAATCAGTCGCGCGTGGCCTTGGCCATGGGCTCACCCTCCCAGTGTATTGCTTAGGTCTGTATTGATCAGGCCAGTATAAAAAAGACCAGAGACTGATGATGAACAACACGACTTTCACCCCACCTTCTATCATGCATGCACCGCGTTTTTCACTGACTGCAGATCAGCCCCATCGTATGGGTGCCTGTCAGCTGGTGGATTTTGCGCGCTGGCTAAATGCCACTCGGCAGCTGAGTTTTGACAGTTATGAAGTCCTGCATCAATGGAGTGTGAATTCTCGCGAAGCGTTCTGGCATGCCTGTCTGGATTTCAGCGGCATTCATCTGCAAAGTGAACTGCCATCGTTGTCGACTCCGGAATCCATTCTGAAAAAGGGTGAACACATCTGGCTGGATCGCTGGTTTCCCGGCACCCGCCTGAATTATGCACAAAACCTGTTGGGTTATGCGGATGAGCATACGGCGCTGATTTTTTGTGATGAATTCGGGCATCGCGACTCGCTCAGTTATTCCGAGCTGACGCGCAAAGTCGCACACTTGGCAACCTGGCTGCGCGCTCAGGGCATCAAACCCGGCGATCGAATTGCCGGGTTCGCAGCGAATCGTATTGAAACCGTGATTGCCATGCTGGCTGCTACGTCTTTAGGTGCAATCTGGTCATCCTGCTCTCCTGACTTTGGGGTCGGAGGCATTCTGGATCGATTTACACAGATTGAGCCTAAAGTGTTGTTTGCTGTATCTGCCCACGCCTATGCCGGTAAAGTCATTCAGCACCAGGCGACACTCGAAAAGTTGATGGCAGGTCTGCCCTCCTTACAGGCACTGGTGCTGATGCCCGACCTGTACGCAATAGCCTCGGCGGACACGCAAGCTCTTGAAGCGGGCGCGCACTGTGAGGTGTATCACTGGACACGCGTGCCCGGATTAAGCGCTGGTTTTAACAGCCCACCGATGGCAACACCAGCACTGGACTTCTACGCGGCAGAATTTTCGGATCCCCTGTTTATTATGTATTCCTCGGGCACAACCGGTGTGCCCAAATGTATTGTGCACAGTGTGGGCGGTACCCTGCTGCAACACCGCAAGGAACACCAGCTGCATCTGAATTTAAAACGCGACGATGTACTGTTTTACTTCACCACCTGCGGCTGGATGATGTGGAACTGGCTGGTCAGCGGCCTGGCATCGGGTGCCACGCTGGTGCTGTATGACGGTTCACCGTTTCATCCGCAGCCCGATATTCTGTTTCA
>JAUSPW010000702.1 GCA_030652635.1 Pseudohongiella sp.
ACGCTGACCACGGACTGGCAGAGAACGGCGGTGACGGATGCCACGGTAGCAACCAAGGTCCATCAGACGCTTGATGCTCATGGATACTTCACGACGCAAGTCGCCTTCCACAGTAAATTTACCAACTTCGGCACGCACAATATCGAGCTGCTCCGGTGACAGAGTGCTGGTCTTTGTCGACGGGGCAATACCCACTCGCTCGCAGATCTGCTTAGCGCGTGTTGCACCGATCCCGTAGATATACTCCAGAGAGATAACCAGGTGCTTGTTATCTGGTATGTTGACACCGGCAATACGTGCCATAGTTAAACTCCAATCTTATAATTTACCCATGTACCAGAGTGCATGAGCCCGCAATTTCAGGGGCGCAAAGAATATACTCTGGAGATATAAAAATCAACCAGATACTTAGCCTTGACGCTGCTTGTGTCTGGGTTCAGCAGAGCAGATGACACGCACCACACGGTTACGCTTGACCACTTTGCACTTACGACAGATTTTCTTGACCGATGTTCTGACTTTCACGTTTTTCTCTCCATTCGGTGACCACTTGAATGCGCCACCCGCCAAACCAATTAACCGCGCCCAAAACTACCGAGGTTGGATTTTTTCATCAGCGAATCGTATTGATGAGACATCAGATGCGCTTGAACCTGCGACATAAAATCCATACTGACTACTACGACGATCAACATTGCAGTGCCGCCCAGATTAAACGGCACGTTGGCCATCATCTGGAAAAAGTTAGGCAATAAACATACAATGGTGATGTAAATCGCGCCAAACATAGTCAAACGGGTCAACACTGCATCAATATAACGAGCGGTTTGATCGCCCGGTCGGATACCTGGAATAAAGGCACCCGATCGTTTCAGGTTATCTGCTACGTCGCGCGGATTAAACACGAGCGCGGTATAAAAGAAGCAGAAAAATATGATCATCGCGCTAAACAGAATCACGTAAAGCGGCTGGCCAGGACCAATCAGCAGAGCAAAATCTTGCAACCACTCAGCCCCTTCAGCCTGCCCAAACCACTGACCTATCGAGGCAGGGAATAGCAAAATGCTGCTCGCAAAAATCGCCGGTATCACACCGGCCATGTTTACTTTTAAGGGCAGATGGCTGGATTGTGCCTGATATACCTTATTACCTTGCTGCCGCTTTGCGTAATTCACAGTGATCCGACGCTGACCGCGCTCGATAAACACAATGCCCGCAATCACAACTACAGCAATAATTCCAACTATGAACAGAAGTAACCCGCTGATTTGGCCTTCGTATGCCTGTGTCAGAGAACTGCCAACCGCAGCAGGCAGCGTCGCGACAATACCTGCGAATATCAACATGGATATTCCATTACCAACACCGCGCTCGGTTATCTGTTCGCCGAGCCACATCATAAACATTGCGCCGGTTACCAATGACACAATTGATGTCAGGGTGAAACCCAGGCCTGGGTTATACGCCATCGGGGCAAGCAGACCTACTGTCATCCCAGTGCCTTGTACAACAGCCAAGGCTAAAGCACCATAACGCGTGTATTGCGTAATCTTGCGACGCCCTGATTCACCCTCTTTCTTTAATTGCGCCAGGTAGGGATTCACCGCTGTGAGCAATTGCATAATAATCGAGGACGAAATATACGGCATGATTCCCAAGGCCACGATGCTCATTCGCTCAAGCGCACCGCCGGAGAACATGTTAAACAGGCCAAGGAAAGTACCCTCGTTTTGCCCAAACATATTAGCCAGTTGCGCAGGATCGATGCCTGGAACAGGGATATGCGTACCGACCCGGTAAACAAAAATGGCAAACAGCAGAAACAGCAGGCGAACTTTAAGCTCGCCGAGGCCTGCGCCTATGCCGTCACCGGCGATGTTAGGTTTTTTTGCCATTTTTTGTCGATTAACCCTGTACTACAACTTTTTTGGTCTTTTTCTTACCAGCATGTGCTGGTACAACCGGATCAATTA
>JAUSPW010000001.1 GCA_030652635.1 Pseudohongiella sp.
ATGCGTTCAATGTCGGCAACAAGATCCCAGGTGGTGTTGTCGCGCAATTCTGCAAACGGAGTACTCTGTCCACAACCACGCTGATCAAACATCACAATGCGCCATTTAACCGGATCAAAAAACTGTCGGTATTGCGGCAAGGTGCCACCGCCAGGACCGCCGTGCAGGAACACAACAGGCTTACCCAAGGGATTGCCCGATTGCTCAAGGTATACGGTATGCAGATCGGACACCTGCAGAAACTGCGTATCAAACGGCTCAATTGCGGGATAAAGATTTGTCATCAAATTCTACTCATCATACATATCACATGGTTTGCCCGGTGGTAAAATCGTGATCAACTGACTTTTTGCACAGCCGGCGGATATTCACCAGACATGGCAAACTGTTGTATCAAACGCTCAGGTGCCATCGGTTTGGCATACAACCAGCCTTGTGCAAAATCTACGCCGCGTTTGCGCAGGTACCGGGCCTGTTCTTCCGTTTCCACTCCTTCAGCAACAATCTTTAAACCAAGGGTTTTAGCCATTTCAATGATATGCAAGACCACCAGACTGGTCGCCGCTTCTTTGTCGATGGCCTCTACAAAAAGCCGATCAATTTTCAGCGCATCAAACGGAATGGTTTCCAGATAGGACAGGCTCGAGTACCCAGTGCCAAAATCATCTATGGCCACATGAATCCCCCGCGACCGCAGCATGTGGACAACGCGCGCAGCACGTTCGGGATCGATCAGCATACGCTCTGTGAGCTCCACGGTGATCTGGCCAGAAATCGCCCCGGTGCGCTTTTTAAAATCAAGTAACAGATCCAGCGCCGCATCGGATTGCAGGTCGCGCGCAGACAGATTGATGGTGACAAAAAAATCAGGAACCGCCGTCAAAAACGCCCCCATATCATGTTCAACCAGATGAATGACACGTTCAGTCAACGCAGTTATCTGACCCGTTTGTTCGGCGATGGGAATAAAGGCGTCGGGATATACGATCTCACCATCTTTACGACGCCAACGCAGCAAGGCCTCGGCACCCAGCCATTGCCCGGTGTTGATGTCGACCACGGGCTGGTAAACAAGATAAAACTCATCCCGTTTGAGTCCCATTCGAATTTGAGTGGCCAACGATGACTGCTGTCTGGCCAGATAAATGACCGCGACTGAAAAGACAATGCCCGCAATAATTGAGAGTGGTAACAACAACAGCAAAAATTCACGCACCCGCTCATTAAGATATCGAATCGGAATAGCGGCGACTGCGCCGGTGAACCGGACATTGTCGGAACGCACCACAGCAACTATATATGCACCATCTACAAATGCAGCTTCGGTGACACCCTGGGTTGAGGTTACCCAGTCTTCGTTGAGGGGTTCGTTGGCAGTGCGAATTTCATTGGTTGTTGCGTCAAACGTGCCAAACAGCACTCCTTCCAGATCCACCACCAGATCGACGGCCTGCGTACGATGAGCCATGGCAATGAACCCATGACGCTCAAGAGAAACATACGGCACGTTTTCATCAGTTGGTAACGGCGCCAGGTAGCGCAGAGATGTGCCATTGGGGGTGACCAGATCGGCAGGCCCAAGATCAAGTCCCTCGCCATGTCGACCTAGTGTTGAACAGATCAATCGACTATCACGGACGGCGCCGGCAACTTTCATGAACTCGAGGGTAATGCCCATCTGCTGCATCAACAACACCATGGCATCCGAACACGGGTCGCCCGGGTTTTTTGAATATTCCTGAAATAAAATCTCGTTGGCAATGCGCATTTGTTCAACCGCCCGATCAGAGCGGTTGACCACCACACGTGCGTAACCCAGGGCCCGGCTCAACTCCGTTTCAAGCCCTTGTTGTTGCGCTATGTAGGTGGCGGCCAATGGCGGACCGAGCGCCACCAGCATGGCGAGAACAATAAGTATTTTTATCGCCCTTGAACGGCGCATACATCCCCTCGCCATTATTGTGTTTTAAGGCGTGTGCTCATCGTAGTTCACAAGAATCTGTTTTGTCATCCGTCTTTTTACTACCACCTTATGTAATCGACAGCTTTGTGACTTCCTTAACAGTATTTACCATTTATCATGTTTGTTAAGGCTACATGGTTCGAATATTCATCCTGAAAATCACGTTTTAACCCGTTGTCATGTCTGATCTTTATTGTTACATTCGGGCTTGTTACATTCGGGTGCTGGCCCGTGACACCAGAGCACTGGAATAACACAACTGCCCCATCCACAGTATTTAAAACAATAGCGGTGAATATCATGTTTGACAGAAACAAGGACCGACAACCGGAAAAAATTGATCCCCCTGCACCTTCTGCGCCTGCGATGGATAATGCGTCGGCCGCGTACAGGACACCTGCCGCTGCCACCGGAAAGTCCGCTGTGCTGGGCGCCACCATTCGCATCAAAGGCGAAATCAGCGGCGACGAAAACCTGCTGATTGAAGGACACGTAGAAGGCTCCGTCAGTTTGTCAGCACATGAACTGACCATCGGAAAAACCGGCAAAGTACATGCAAACATCACAGCGCGTACCATTCGAATTGATGGTGAAGTGCATGGCGATATCGCTGGCAAAGAAAAAGTGGTGGTCTCCAGCACCAGCAACATCAAAGGCACGATTGTGACCCCCAAAATGACGCTGGAAGAAGGTGCGCGCTTCAAAGGCACCATCGATATTGATCCAGCACATGCCAACAGTGGCAGCACTGGTTTCAAACCCGCTGCGGATAAGCCTGCCTGATGTTGAACACCGCTGAACAGCTTGACGCCCAGGGCAG
>JAUSPW010000016.1 GCA_030652635.1 Pseudohongiella sp.
AATCCAATCATACAATATTTCCTCTACTATTTCTTGATGCCTCCCAGACACCGCCATCGACACTTCATAGAACTTGAAATATAGCTTTAGCAAATAGTACAGAACTGTTTTTGTTTGAGCTGGCAAATGAAAGTTGATCGATATACTACTATCACTTTTCGTAATATAGTGATCCGTATTCTTTGGGTCTAAATGAGTATGACTGCTAAGCAACCCATAAAGTTTTCCAGCTTCAGGCATTACCACTTTGAAAGCTGATATAGTTTTAGTTGGGTTTGTAGCACTGACAGTTTCTTCATCATCAATATTTCTAATGAAGTAAGCCCACGAAATCTGCTCTAGAATGATCCTGCACATCGCTGCTGCTTCAAAAGGATACCCTTGCATAATTAGATAATACGCCGATCTAAATGTTGGCTTGAGCCTAATTAACGCTGCTTCCGCAGCAAAGGAGCCGTACTGAGATTCTCTTTGTGTTCCTGAACACAGCTGATCCACAGTAGTCTCTACCCTTTGGTCTAAGGCCCTTAAGGTGTAAAGAAGAAAACTTTCTTCTTCACTAGGGTCTGGATATTTCCAATATTCTCCATATCTTTTAAGTGTGTAATCAACAGATTTTAATCTAGCTTGATAAGATTTCATTGCAGCAAGAACCCGCCGCTTTAGCTCTTCTGGTGCATCTATAGGAACACCTATTCTCATTTGATGATCACCAATCAGTTCCATTTCATATAGATCATTTGCAGGCTTTTCAAAGCTTTTTCTAAATAATTTTTCGAAGTCATCCATCATTTGATTTGCCTAACGCCTTTCTTCAGCAGCCAAAGCGTATTGACGTGGCTTTTGCGTTTTTCTGCAAAAGGCATGACAGGACTATCTGGTCCGGCTGCAAGAATTTGTTAAGCATTATTTCCTATTCTCTGGATGAATCTGTTCATTCAAGAGTTGTATCAAGTTGCCAACATCAAACTGCTCATGGTTTTTTCTTATGTTTTCGAATTTATGAAGCATGCGCCTGTAGCCATCTAGCGAACTCATGTGTGAATTCATATTTCTGCCTGCAAACTCTTGAAACCTATCTAGATCGTTCACAATGAATAACGCAGTGCCCATATGGGTCGATTCATTATTTCCGTCAAAGCCTCTAAAGATTGGGTCTTTCCCAAAAACTCCAGCACCCTCTTCAAGTCTTACTTTTTCTTCATCTGACAGATTCTCATAGCTGTACTCAATCAAGCTCCACATATCGAGGATATCTAGTACCTCCTTTACAATATCCGGCGTCTCCTGATCGGTGAACGGTATGCCAGAGTACTTCCATGGAAGGCTCCAGAGGTTGTTGCTAAATATTGCGGATCGGATGAATTCTGGGTCTATTTCACCTTCGACATTCAGTTTCTGGTAAAGCTCAGTAAGCATTAAAATAATTAGCTTTTCACCATCTGAAATTTTCACACAATGTCTCCTATCGCTGATCAGCACGAGCGATCTTTTCGTCGGAAAGCTCTTTTACTACTGGTAGAAAGTTGTTGATTTTATGGTAGATGCTTTTCCCGGCCGACTTCTTGTCTTCGAAAGTTGCAGCTTCAGATAGCGCTTCAATATCTGGGCTCAGGTCTGCACAAAGCTCTGTTGCTCGATTCAAAAATACGTCGTTAAAGTTCGAGCGCTGCTCATTGATGAATCGGGAGTATTCCTCTACTTCTCTTGCAATTGCTCCGCAATTTACACCTTTAAGGTACTTAGGGTCGCAGGCCGGCCCAACAGCAGCAACCACCTTTAGTATGCGAGACGTTTCAGAATGAGCTTTTGATATTTCACTTAAAGTACGCCTCTCAACAATCTCATTTCTGAGTTGCTCTGCCTTGGTTGCAGACTTCTTGGCGTTTCTGGCCTCAATGAAAGCCCAGATGGCAGCCCCTATCGAGGCTATGGCGCCAACTACGGATAGAAATCTCTCCAATGTATCCACCTTTGCTTGATCCGTGTTTGCCTAACGCCCTTGTTCTGGCGCCAAAGTAGGTTGGCGTGGCTTTTGCGGAAGCAAAAGGCATGACTGCGTACTTTGGTCGCTCAGGAACAGATTGTTATGTTCAGTACTCAAGCAGGGCGAGCCTCTTTGAGATTGTACTTGGATGCCAGGAACCTATTAGTCCTTGCCTACGCTCATTTGGCTCAGCATACATCACATTTACCGCGATACTACCCGCGACATAGAACCAAGTAGCAAAAGCTGGCTTTCCGTTCAGACTTGCAAGCTCAAGATCAGAATTTCCTGTGGCCATAGATTTGTTGACACCAATAGCGATTTGTAGATTCGGATGGGCAACTCCCTTCAGGATTGCCTGTTGAAACGGACCAATATCAATTGGAATTTCTTGTTCTTGTATGGCACAACCGAAAATCTTTACGAAATATAGGTGCACATTAAGCATCCCTTGCTTAGTACAGCCAGGATATATTTTTGAAATCTTTACGATGCTTCCCTTTCTCAATCCCCTGGCACTACGCAGATGCTTAGAGAGCTTTTCCCAGGCCCTATCGTACGGTGCCGTCAAACTGGTATTGCAATCGTGGCAAAGGAGTGCCCTCGACTTCAGTGCTTGAGAGCTCTTTATGCTGCCAATTCTGAGATTCCGTTTAGCTTGAGTATGAAGAAATAGCGGTCTCTGCTGTGAGACGTTACTAAATAACGCTCTCAAGTCAGAGGCTTTTAGCTTGTGCTCTCCACTACTCGCGGATTTTCCACATATCCAGCATTGCACCGATTTCTCCCGGGCACTAGGGAACATAACATTTGTATCCTGCCTCAGCGCAGAAAACCGATTCTTCTGCATGATGTCTCAATACAACCACTTCTCAAGAGCTACAAGTAACGGTCCAAAATACCAGCAATTAAAAAACACCTCTGCATCAATCGTAGAATAGGCAGGTGGTCGGATATCCGTAAATCGAAGTATTAACTACAGACACCCACCAATAACCCACCAACCCCCATCCCGCAATTACCCAAATGGCTAAGCCATCAGCCCCTAACCAATCACTTCATCCGACCAGCATTCAAAATCTCAGTCAGCCCGGCCACCGCACCACCAATATTCGCCAGTTCCGCTGGTACGATCATGGTGTTGTTCTGCTTGGCGAGGTTGCCGAACTCTTTGACGTATTGTTCCGCAACGCGCAGGCTGACGGCGTCTTTGCCGCCGGGTTCCTGGATGGCGGCAGCAATCAGTCGCAGGCCGGTGGCGGTGGCTTCGGCGATCAATTCGATTTCGCGGGCGCGACCTTCGGCCTCGTTGATCTGACGCATTTTGTCGCCTTCGGACAGGTTGATGACTTCCTGCTTCTGGCCTTCAGAGACGTTGATCATCGCCTGGCGTTCACCTTCGGATTTGGCGATGGCGGCGCGGCGTTCACGTTCGGCGCGCATCTGTTGCTCGAGTGCGTCTTTGATGCTGGCCGGCAGCTCAATGTCGGATATTTCGTAACGCAGCACTTTGATGCCCCACGGGGTGGCGGCTTCATCCAATGCATTCACCACGTCTTCATTGATCTTGGCGCGCTCTTCAAAGTTATTGTCGAGGTCGGTCTGGCCAATGACAGAGCGCATGGTGGTTTGAGCGAGCTGGCTGGCGGCATAGCGGTAGTTGTTGATGCCGTAGCTGGCTTTGTGGGCATCGACCACCTGCATGTAGAGCACGCCGTTAATGCCCACCTGAATGTTGTCCCGGGTGACGCAAGTCTGGCGTTCCACATCGATGACTTCTTCCTTGAGGGTGTGTTGGTAGGCCACTTTGTCGATAAACGGAATCAGAATGTGGAATCCGGAATCCAGTGTGCGGGAGTATTTGCCCAGGCGTTCTATGACAAAATTGGAACGCTGCGGGACGATGCGCGCGGTTTTGGCTACCGTTATGACGGCGATCAGTGCAAAACCGATGGCGAGTATGTTGCCGAAGCTGAGTTCTTCCATGTGATTCCCCTGTTAATGATCCATGTGTGTTGAAAGTGATTAAGTGACTGTTGGTTGCTGTCGCCGGCGTGTTTGCGGGTCAGGGTTTGTGTTTTGACACCGTTAGTTCGATGCCGTTGTTGCTGGTCACCCAGACGGCATCGCCGGATTTTAAGTCTTCGTCGGAAAACGCTTTCCAGCGCACGCCGTTGAGGGTGATGCGCCCGCTGCCTTGTGCAAAATCCGCAACCACCACGCCGCGTTCGCCGATGTCGTGCTGGAAGTCGGGTCTGCCTTCGCTGGCATCGGCGGTATAACCTTTGAACCAGCGTTGGAACTTGCCGCGTGCCAGAAACAGCGACACCAGGCTGATTACGCCAAAGACCGTGAATTGCGCGGCCATGGACTCAATCAGGCCAAACTGCAGCAGTAACCCCACAATGACAGCCGCAATGCCAAAAAACACGGCGATCACGCTGGTGGCCATCAACTCCGAGACAATCAGAACGATGCCGACCAGTATCCACAATAACGTTGCGCTCATAACCTTCTCCCTGTCAGTGTGTTTGTGTGACGGCCTGTTCGCCGGCCTGAATCTTATGTCAAAAAAAAATTTAAAAATCTGCGAATAAGTACACAGCAGTTGTGTAGTTATTGCAACAGCCAATAGATTCTGACGGCGTGCGACGGATCACCAATCCTCTCGCTTTAGCGCATTCAGGATGACAATTGCAAACTCAGGGGTTAACCTCCGGTTAATCGCTACACCTTTTATTCAGGGAGATAGAATATGGATGTCAATCAACCCGCTCAGGCCGAGCAATCCCCGTCAGGTAATCTGGCGACCACCGTTGATATCATTGCCTCGCCGACAATTGCCCTGGCGCGCATTGAACAGCGCCCCTCTATATTGTTCCCGTTGTTGCTGGTCTTGCTGCCCATGTTGGTGGTGCTGGCGTGGTATGTGCAGATTGTGGATCAGGCGTGGATGCTCGACGACATGATGTCGCGCTTTGGTGACATGACCCCCGAACAATTGGAGGCGTTTCGCGCCGCGGCGGGTGAGAACCCGGTGTCTCTGGGCTCAACAGTGCTGGGCGCAGCAGTGTCGACCATCGTGCTGTATGCCATCCATGCCGGTTACCTCACGTTAGCGTCGTTGATGAGTGGCGATCGGTACCGTTTCCGTCATTGGTTTTCGCTGTTGTGCTGGACCAACGTGCCGATGTTGCTGGTGACCTTGGTGATGGCGGTGAACATCCTGCTGGATACCAACGGTCAGCTCAGCATGTACGATGCCAATTCCCTCAGCCTCGCCAGTCTGGGGCTGAGTTCTGAGAGCATGGGTATCTCGGCGCTGCTGGATACCTTCAGTTTGCCGTTGATCTGGGCGCTGGCACTGTTGGTGGCGGCCTATCGTCAGTGGCTGCGCTGCGGCTGGGTGCGGGCCACTTTGGTGGTATTAGCGCCCTATCTGCTGGTCATTGCGGTGGTGTTGTTTTTTGCCCTGGGTTAACCGTGTCGACAGGTAACCGCGTTTTTCGATAACCGAGTCTATAGATAAAAGGCTAAATCAATGCGAGCAAGCAAGATCGTTTTTGTCCTGTTGATTGTGGCGGTGGTGATAGCGTTGCCTATCGCCAATCGCAACTTCTTTGGGACGGCTGCCAAAGAGGTGGACGTTGCGCCAGTGGCGACGCGGGTGATCAGTCCGTCGATTTTGGCGTCAGGTTTTCTGGCGCATGAACAGGAAGTATTGCTCAGCTCCGAGGTGATTGGCCGGGTGGCCGAGTTATTTGTGGAGGAGGGCGACGCGGTGCGCGCCAACGATCTGGTGCTGCGTGTGGATGACCGCAACCTGTTGGCCAGTCTTGAGCAAAGCCAGGCGGCAGTGCGTTTGAACGAGATCGATATCGAGCGGCAGCAGGTGCGGGTGGAGAACCTGCAGCTACAGTGGGACCGATCAAACAGTTTGCATAACAGGGGCATGATCGGCGACGAGGAGTTCCAGACCGTGTCCAACCAACTAGCGTTGGCGCGTATTGATCTGAAGTCGGCGCAAGAGCGCCTGCTGCAAAGCCATGCGCAGCTGGATCAGGTGAATGATCAGCTCAGCAAAACCAAAATTGTCTCCCCGATTGACGGTGTGGTGACCAGTCTGGACATCAAGGTTGGCGAAACCGCCATTGCCAGTGCCACCAATATTCCGGGGTCGTCGTTGATGACCATTGCCAACCCGGACAGCATTTACACTGAGGTCTTGGTGGATGAGGCGGATGTCGCCACCATTCAGGTCGGGCAGCGGGCGGAAATTGTGGCCATCGCTTACCCCGATCAGGCGATGGTGGGCACGGTGCAGTTTATTGCCAACACCGCAAAAATCGCGACCGGGCGGCAGGGCCTGAGTTTTACCGTGAAAATTGCCATTGCTGATCCGGGAGATGTGGTGCTGCGCCCAGGCATGTCCTGTCGTGCAGAGATCTTTACCCGTCAGGATCTGGACGTGCCCGCGGTGCCGATCCGCGCCATCTCCTTTGAAGAGAATCGCTCAGCCCGGCGCAACGAGTACTTTGTGTTTGTGAATGACAACGGCATTGCCCGCAAAACGCAGGTAGAGGTAGGCGTGTCTGACGACGAGTATCAGGAGATCATCAGCGGTGTTGCCGCCGGTGCACAGATCGTGGTGGGGCCGGACTCGGTGCTACGCCATCTGCTGGACGGGGATGAGATTGATGTCACAGTCACGCAGTAGCCTTACGGTAGCGCAAATCGAATGGCATTAATCGAGCTTCAGGACGTGACCAAGCTGTACGAGATGGGCGACCAGACCGTGCGCGCCTTGGATGGCATTTCCATTCGTATCGAGAAAAACGACTATGTCGCGTTTATCGGGTCATCGGGGTCTGGCAAATCTACCATGCTGAATATTCTGGGATGTCTGGATCGGCCAACCAGCGGGCGTTACCACCTGAATGAGCAGAATGTGGAGAACCTGACGCCCAATGAACTCGCAGGCATTCGTAACCACGAAATCGGCTTTATTTTTCAGAGTTTTAATCTGCTGCCGCGTGCGACCGCTTTGTATAACGTGATGCAACCGCTGATTTATCGCAATGTTGGCTGGAGCAAGCGCAAGGCGATGGCGATGGAAGCGTTGCGCCGTGTCAATCTGGCCGAGCGGGTTAATCATTTGCCCAATCAACTGTCCGGGGGCCAACGTCAGCGTGTGGCGATTGCCCGCGCGCTGGTGACCAATCCGTCGATTCTGCTGGCCGATGAGCCCACCGGTAACCTGGATTCGCGCACCACCACCGAGATTATGCAGCTGTTTGATGAGCTGCACAGAGAAGGGCACACCTTGATTCTGGTCACGCACGAGGATGAAATCGCGCGCCACTGCAAACGTATTGTGGAGATGAAGGATGGCCGCATTCACCGGGATGTGATGACAACGGCAATGACAGCGGCAGGCAACGGCGTGGCAGCGCATGCGCACGTGTCGGATGCCGAGGGTTCAAATGCCCCGGTTTCAAACGAACAGGGTTCAAGCGCCCGGGTTTCAGATAAACAGGTGAGCAACTGAGATGTTTTTTGTCATCATTGAAAGCACTAGGTCTGCATTAGCCTCCATCTGGGCCCACGGCTTTCGCAGCTTTCTGACTACGCTCGGCATCGTGATCGGGGTGGCGAGTGTGATTGCCGTGATTTCCCTGACGCAGGGGCTGCGTGCCTCGGTGGGCGAGCAGTTTTCCGCGCTGGGCAGCAACAGCCTGACCATTTCTGCTTACACGCCGCTGCAGGATCAGATACAGGGGCGGCGCGCGCGCCTGACGCCTGACGATCTGGAGATTATCGAGCGCCGCGTGGATGGTGTCGCTTCGATCACGCCGCTGTTGTATGCCACACGTTCATCACAGATCCGTTACGGCTCACAAACCACCTTCAGCCAGATCATGGGCACCGGTTATGCCTATCGCGATGTCGGCCAGTTTTACGTGCAGACCGGGCGCTTTCTGGCCAACAGCGACAACGATACCCGGCGCCGGGTGGCGGTGATCGGCGATGCGGTCAGGGACAACCTCAATCTGCCGGACAATCCGATTAACGAGTATGTCGAGTTGGGTGGCGAGTGGTTCCGCATTGTGGGCCTGCTGGAACCCAAAGGCGACATCATGGGTTTTAATCAGGATGACATCGTGCTGGTGCCGTTTGCCACCATGCAGAGCATTCAAGGCAATCAGGCGCAGACGGATATCCAGATTCAATTGCGGGTCAGTGATGATGCCGACGTGGAGTCCGTGGTCAGTCGCGTGGAGTCGGTGCTGCGCAACGCGCGCGGCATTGAACCCGGCCAGCGCGATGACTTCCAGATTCAGACTCCTGAGCAGCTGATGGAAACCGTCGACAACGTTATTGGCATGGTAACCATTGTGCTGGGTGGCATTGTCAGCATCTCCCTGCTGGTCGGCGGTATTGGCATCATGAACATCATGCTGGTGTCGGTGACCGAGCGCACCCGCGAAATAGGCATCTGCAAAGCGATTGGCGCCAAGCGT
>JAUSPW010000019.1 GCA_030652635.1 Pseudohongiella sp.
CGTTCATGCCGGGCAGCATCAGATCCAGCACAACAATATCCACCGCACTGGCATCAAAACTGGTCACGGCAACATCGCCTTTATGTTGAATGCTGACCTCGAAGTTCTCTTGTGTCAGGTAGTCGCGCACCAGGCTGGCAAGGCGGACGTCGTCTTCAATCAGTAGCAGGCGCACCGCGGGTCTCTGTGGATGCGCAGCAAGGCTGTCCGATGGGTGAAACTGACTCATTAAAAGACACTCCAGGCATGACGGCGGCGTCGGCGAGTGTCGCGCAGATCCCGTTTGATGACGGGAATGTCGACCTCACTGAGCACCTCAAGGTTTTGGGCATCCAACAATTGTATGAGGATGTTTTCCGTTTGTGCCAGCATCATGGAAAAGCTGCCTGATTGTTGCGCCTGCCAGCATTGCAGGGTCGCTGACTGTCCGTGTAATTGCAAACAGACATTCCTTGCGGTTGCCGAGGTCCAAGTCACCTGCAGCTGCAGTGAGCAGCTTTGTTCGCCGGCGGGCACCACACAGATCCGCGGCTGCGCATGCAGGGTCACTGCTTGATCGGGCGTTGTTGCCTGTAACAAAGCCGGGGCCCCCATCCAGAGTAGCAGCACACTGACGAGTCGAACTGCCATAGACAAACCCACAGCGCGGAACGCCGTGCCTGACAATCTCCTGAACTCTGTGACAGTCTTCAGCATGTGTGTTCAGGATTATTTAAATTGATAATAGAGGCCAACAAACGCCGTATTCACAGTTCCTCGCTCAATAATGGGGCTGCGCCGGATTGCGCTGCTGAGTTGCTCGTGTTCCAGAACCCCGACTAGTCGCCAGCGTTCAGACAAAGCGCGGCTGGCGGAAAAACGCATCACCCGGTTAATGCCTGAGCCGGCGGCATACGTTGGCCGGCCATCGATGCTTTCATCGGGACGCACACCGTAGTAGTAGTCAATCAGATCGCTGCTTTTCCATTCCAGCCCGAGGGTGAGACTGAATTCGCTGGTCCGGGTGATCCACGGGTAAGAATAGGAAAACCAGGCGGATTGGCCGTGATGGGTACCGCTGACATCGGTCAACAATTGCGCCTGCAGGTCACCAAATTGGCTGAGGTATAGCATCTCGATACCGGAATTGACCGCAAAATCCCGTTCTGGCAGTGAGGTGTCCAGATCGTTAAAGACCAGCGTTTCCAGTTCATCGGTATTGAGTGAGCCCAGATCCGGGGCTTCGCCGCCGGCAATGCCGGGAAAGTTCAAACCTTTCTCTTCGGCGAGTTGTCTGAGGCTGAAAATGTCGAGTCCGGAGCTGCCGTTGCTCAGGTGACTGTAGTAGTTGCGTTCGTTGTTAAATGTCAGCAGTGCGTTGGCTGAGAATTGGGCGGTTTCATGAAAAATAAACCCAATATCGCCATTGTCGAAAAACCAGTGTTCGCCGTACCACGCCAGATCAACGATGGCGTTGAGGTTGATGTCGTCAGAGGCCACAAAGGGGTTGTCGCGTTGGCCATGGCCAACAGCCGCGCCGATAGTCCAGCGGCTTTCTTTATCTGCGTCTTCAGCCTGTGCCACCGAGTCCTGTGCCGTGGCTGTCAGTGCAAAAAAAGGCTGAACAACACAAAGGCATAGCAGAACCCAGCACCAAGACGGCAGGGACAGCGTGAGAAATGGTCTGCATGGTCGTAGGGTCAAGATTGTGTACACAAGTCCACCAAGGTGTATGAGTGGTTAGTTTACGGTTTTGCAGCAGCTGGTTTGTATGAGATTTGGCGTTGAATTGTAATCAAACGTAACTTGATTCAACCTTGTTAACAGTTTCCAGAAACACATCGGATGTCGCAACAAACATTTGTTTCGTTTATTTCGAATATCAGTCACAATAATCCAACAATAGATGCAACACAACGCACAACAGAGAGTTAAAACCATGCCGGCAAACAATATAGTTCACTTGCCTACACCCGCCGAAGTAGAACAGGCAAAACAGTCAAGCCGCACTTTATCCAAATATGCTGATGTGGACAGGGTTCAGCTATCCTTGCGAGGGAGCAACGGAGAAACTGATGATCTGGTGTTGCCGGGGCATGTTCTTCAGATGCTTCTTGATGTGCTTGCGGAGACATCAAAGGGCAACGCCATCAGCCTGATTCCCTACCATCAGGAAATCAGTACCCAGGAAGCTGCTAATTTGCTCAATGTCAGCCGTCCCCATTTGGTATCGTTGCTTGAGCAGGGAGCTATACCTTTCCGCAAGGTCGGCGCGCACCGCAGAGTGTTGCTGCAGCAAGTGCTGTCATATAAGGACCGGATTGATCGGGAAAGAAGCAAGTCTTTGGATGAACTTGCTGAATTGTCTCAACACGAGGGTATGGGGTACTAATCAGGGATGAGCAAGTTTACGGTTGTCTACGATGCATGTGTGCTTTACCCCGCGCCCTTGAGGGATGCATTAATGCGGCTTGCTATGACAGACTTGTTCAGGGCCCATTGGACTGATGCTATTCATGATGAATGGATAACGGCGCTGCTGCGTCAGCAAAAGCATTCACCTGAAGCTCTGCAAAGGGTAAGAGAACTGATGGATGCCCATGTCCGCGATGCTAAAGTTGTGGGATATGAAGCGTTAATTGACAGCCTGGATCTTCCGGATTTAAACGACAGGCATGTACTTGCCGCAGCCATTCGATGCAACGCCTATGCTATAGTCACATTCAATCTCAAAGATTTTCCGCCCGCAGCGCTCAAACCAGCTTCATCGCATACCTTGTCCCAGTTGCCTTCAATCGCTTCGCGCTGTTGATCGAACATCGCTGACGCCTCGTTTTCAGAGAGCAGGAAATGTGGCGCTGCTTCAAGGCAGGATTCAAGTTTGCTCAGCCCGTTAAGCAACGGCAATACGCCTTTTATGAGCGGCAATTCCGGCTCATAAATAGACATGGAAATGGCAACCAGATCCAGACATAGGCTTCTTTATCATCATTGTCAGAAGTCATCATCAGCCATCTTTACTTTTTCCTGCACGGACTTGGGTAGCAGTGCGAGTTTGTCTTCTGTCTGGCGGATATGCTTAATGATTTATATATGAATCATAAAGGCCTATTAAGGTCTATTTATGGATCATAAGGGGCGGCATATTCCATGTTGTGTGTGCCCGGGCTTTGCTGCCAACTATTTAATGCTCCAACACCAGTCTGAACCCTATGTCTCGAGCCGGTCTTTTACGAAGTTGTGGTGCCCGAAGCCAAAACACCAGGTGATCCGCGTGAACATCCCAAGATCCCCCCCGAACGACGCCTGCGCATTGATTGTCCCCAACTTC
>JAUSPW010000022.1 GCA_030652635.1 Pseudohongiella sp.
AAGGGTTATCCGCCGTCGGTTTTTGCTCGATTGCCCCAATTGGTAGAGCGCGCGGGCAACGCCGATAAAGGCGGTGGCACGATCACTGCGTTTTATACAGTGCTGACCGAAGGCGACGATCAACAAGACCCGATCGCCGATTCCGCGCGGGCCATTCTGGATGGACACATTGTGCTGTCGCGCGCATTGGCCGAACAGGGGCACTATCCCGCCATCGATGTTGAAGCATCTATCAGCCGGGTTATGCCTTCAGTGGTGAGTGCAGAACATCTCGCCAAGGCACAATTATTCAAGCGCGTTTATTCCCGTTACCAGCAGAATCGCGACTTGATCAGTGTAGGTGCCTATACCATGGGCGCCGACAAAGATATCGATTTTGCGATTGAGCGCATGCCCCATTTACGCCAGTTTCTGCAACAAGGTTTAAGCGAGAATATCGCACTCGTCACTGCCATGGAACGTCTTGGCAAAGCCATCACACCGCTCTCAAGGGCCATGCCCGGAAACAACCCGGGCGCTGGCAACGTCACCACCTTGCAGCCGCGCACACTCGGTGCCAGTGACCGTAACACTACCGCAAGCAATAACGCCGCCGGCAAAGCCTCATGAACCGCGTTAAAAGAATGCAACCAGTCCTGCGGATTGCTGAACTCGATGTGGAAAAAGCGGGCCGGCAGCTAGCTCAAATTCAGCAACGGATTTTGATCGAACAAGGCAAAGTTGTTCAACTTCAGGACTACCAGCAAGAGTACCGCCTTCGCTTGCAAACCGCCGGACAGGCTGGCATCAGCGTTGATAAACTCAGATTGTTTGATGGCTTTCATCAGCAGCTAGACAAAGCAATCGAGCAACAACAGCAATTGATTTCAAAAATGCTGCAGGATCAAGAAGTTATTAAAGCAATCTGGCAACAGAAAGATATCCGGTTCAAAAGCCTTCAGAAAATGCTTGAGCGCATTGAGAAAGATGCCGCTGTGCAGCAAGCCCGCATAGAACAGCGCAACCACGACGAGTACTCGCGACGTCGATCTGGCAATAACGGCTGGTCATAGTTGGCAGGTTTTTTGCTAATACTGATGAGATAGCAGATGGGATAGCAGATGGGATAGCAGACCCACCCCGCAAACCAGACTCAGTAGCAAACCAGCAACAAAGGGCAGCAACGATGAAGTTAGTACAAGATTCCCCCCAAAATAAAGCGGCTGCCGTACTGCTTGGCGCAGGGTTTCAGACACCTGGTGAAACGGCCGGCACACAGAAGAAACTCGCGTTTGCTGAGGATTTACGGCAACAGATCAGTGAAGCCGTTGCAGGCAGTCGTATTCGACAGACCAGCAATACCCCAAACCAAGCAGAAGCCTCAGCGTCCAATCCGGTGATAGTTGCAGGGAAGCAATCTACTGCGCTCACGACGTCACCGGTTAAAACAGGAGACAGTTTTTCTGCCAAAGAAGCGGACAACCTTGCCGCTGGTGGCATATCTTTGCCGCAGACTGACCAAAGTTTGCCGATGACACCCGTCGAAAGTGATACAAACACACGCTACGCTGCCGCGTGGTCTGCGGAACTCGAGACTGCACCCTTGGCAATTGATCTCAACACGATGCCATCGTTGCTTGATGCAGTCACCTCCAACATAGACACGGATACATCGCCTTTCAGCGCTGGCGATAGCAGCATGGTGTCGGGCAACCCGGCCAGCCAGCTGCTTCCAGCTGCCTGGATGTCCTTGCAGGACGATACAACCGCCAGCCATCTTTCCGGCTTGAACCTGATCGAGGACGCCGGACTTTCGGCTTTGGCGGCATCACCGCTGGCGAATCCCTTTGACATCAGCACAACCGAACTGAATATGCCTGACCATACCAACAACTTATTGCTGGATGCTGCAATTGTCTCCGAACAACTGAGCGCGGCAGTGGCAGAGGCGAACACCGCCTCAGCAGTTATGATTGGCAGCCCGGACGTCACCGATATAGCGCTCCCCGGTACTCAGCCCACTTCACAGAGTGAGAATCTTGCTGATGAGATGACGGCCCTCAATTTGACTGCAGCCTATGACCTGTCTCTGCCGGATGTAATGCCCGCCAGCCCTTTTGATCCTTCGACGGTTTCCACACCTGATGCACCAGACCTCACGCTCGCCTCACGCACTGAAACCGCGTTAAATACTGGGCAAACCGCGACTGTCGCGCCATCTTTAGCTGGATTGACGGGTACACAGACAGATAACATTTTAGTGGATGAAATTGAATCGCAAGTAGCGGCGATGCCTTTTGCTCCGATTAGCCGTAACGCTTTGGTCAATCAACAGGGCAACACCGTCGACAATCTCTCTGAAGTGGATGCTGAGTTACAAACCAAGGGTCTGGAGCCTGCCAGTGGCGCCTCGACACGGTCTGCATACGTGAACAGCTTACTGACCAATCTTATGGGAACAGCCGCAGATACTTCGACAGCGTCCGGAGCAACTAATACGACTTTGATTCAAAACAACGTGCTTTTGCCTGAAAACCTGGCGACCTCTCTGGAGGATTTTCTGGGACAAATCAACGGGCTGAATCCAACCAAATCAACGCTGAGCGATCAGCAATTGCTGGCCAGTGTTGGCGTGAATGCCGGTGACCCAGCATCCGGTTTACAAGGCGCGTCGCTGTACACAGCAGATCAGCGCTTACAACAAGCCGCTGAGGCACGACTTGCGCACTTACAGGGATTGCAGCAAACAAACCCATCTGTTGAAAATGCCACCTCGCGCATGACAGGCACCGGGCTTTCCGGGCTTGATGTGACCTTTGGGCAGCCCGGCTGGGTAGAACGTGTCGGGCGACAAATGCTGCTGCAGTCAGCACAAGGCAACAGCAGTGCCCAGATACAACTGGATCCCCCAGAACTTGGTAGCCTCACTATCCGCATTCAGTTGGTTGATCAATCCGCCACCGTCAACTTTGTCAGTCCGCATGCCATGGTCAGAGATGCCTTGGAGCAGCAAGCACAGCGTCTTCAGGAGATGTTCAACGAACAAGGCTTGAATTTGCGTGATGTCTCAGTGTCAGACCAATCTGCAAACGCCAGACAACAATCAGAACAGCAGTCACGAGAACAGCCGGGCACAGCTGGCCAGACGGGTGACAACCACGAACAAGAAATTGTGTCATCAGCTCAAAAGACGATGTCATTGATTGATTATTACGCCTGAGATTGGTGGCCACCTGATGTAAAACTGCCAAAGCGCTCAGCCCCTGAGGTGCAATTCCTCAGGGTATGCGTCACAAATTTGGCGATTGCATCGCAGAATGATCCTGCAGTTAAACAATTTGATTTACCCGCTATTAAAATCTTATCAAAACCATTAACTTAGCGTACTACTTAAAGTATGGCACAAGCTTTGCTTCTGCCTGTGTATTCTATGTCCGATTATTCTGACAGTTCGGCGAACGAGGCGGCTATGGCACAAGATGGTGATAAAACTGCAAAAAAAGGCAAAAAGGGCCTGGTCATTGGCGCGCTTGCCGGGGTGTTGGTGTTGGGTGGAGGTGCCGGCGCTTTTTTGTTTATGGGTGGTGAGCCTGGTGAACCGGTCAGCACTGAACC
>JAUSPW010000034.1 GCA_030652635.1 Pseudohongiella sp.
CCGGCAAATCAGGCATTCCCATTCGTTCAGCTCTATATGGACTGGTAGCACTGCCTTTGATGGTTTTTGCTTTGGCGCTTGCTTTTGATACCTACCTTCTTTACCAGACTCGCTTGCAGGGAGCCTACCAGTCAGCCGCTACCTTGCGCGCCATGTCGAGCAGGCAGACTGAAGAGTTTCTGGCACAGATCAGAAATTCGCTACAAAATCTGTCTGAAAGTGAGCTGGTTTACTCGCTTGACGCAACACGTTGCGACCCGTTGTTGGCTGATCTGCAATTGTTACAATCCTCTATCGCCAATGTGTATACCCTTAATGCCAGCGGAGATTTTGTGTGCAGTGCGTTACCCATACCTGGTGGCAGCATGCATTCCCCTGTCGCTCAACAACTTATACAGTCCACTGATCAATCGCGCGATTTTATAATTGGCAGTGTAGAGCGCGGCAGGATTGTGGACGGCTGGGTTTTGGCATTAGCGTTTATGATGCGCGACGACACGGGCAGATATACGGGTGTGGTGGGGGCAGGTGTTGATCTTGTCAACTTCAGGCCATTGGTTGCCCATAACGACACCATTCCTGGTGCTGCAGTGGGCATTGTAAACAATGCTGGCGTTATTCTCGCCAGCTCCGGGACAGCCGTGCAACGTATCGGTGCCACCTTGTCCGAGCCCAATGCCAACAGAATCCTGGCCCAATCGGAAGGCACGTTTATCGGTGAGGATGTTTACGGCTTACCGACCATTTTCAGCTTTACACAAGTGGCTAACACCAGCTGGCGTATTGTTGTATCAATACCTGAATCTGCCGTTGTTGCACCCATTAATCAGCTAGCATGGAACCGATTTTTTATCGCATTGTCGGTCATGATTGCCATGGCCATGATCACTCGCAAAGTGGCGAGCTTGATTGCAAAACCCGTGGAAGACATATCGGATACGCTTTCCCTCATCAGGGCTGGTGCTCATAACACACGTGCACGAATTTCTGGACCAACTGAGATTCGAGACATTGCCAATGAACTCAATCTGATGCTGCAGGATCGCGTAAAGGCCGAGCAATCGATACGACAAAGTGAGGAAAGATTCAGAACTGCATTCCAATCGAGTCCAGATGCCATGGCGATCACAACGTTCGCTGAGGGCACATTTATTGAAGTCAACAACAGTTACACACCGATGACCGGTTGGAGTGCGGACGAAATTATTGGCAAAACGATTAATGACATCAACGTCTGGCGTCACCCAGCTGACCGCATGAAGCTCACACAACCCTTGTTGCAGTCAGGGATCTGTAGAAACTTGGAAGCCGATTTTGTAGCAAAAGATGGTCGTATTTTCTCAGGCATGGTCACGGCACATATGATTACTCTGGATGGTAAGCCCTGTGTGTTATCGGTCATCCGTGATACAACTTCCCAAAAAGCAGCTGAAGAACAGATCCATCAGTTGTCGTTCAGTGATGCTTTGACCGGGTTGCCAAACCGGCGTTTGCTGATAGACCGGCTTGGTCCGGCCATCATTGCCAATAACCGACACAAACGCCACGGCGCATTGCTGTTTATAGACATTGATGACTTTAAATCACTGAATGACACTCTCGGCCATGACAAAGGTGACCAACTGCTCATACACCTTGCCAGAGGATTGGAAACAATAGTCGAGGAAGGTGACATCCTGGCACGCCTGAGTGCTGATGAATTTGCCATCATTCTTGAGGAACTCAGTTCAGATGCGCAAGATGCTGCGGAACAAGCCGAAACAGTGTGTGAACAAATCCTGAATTCTATGGCACCCGCCTTCGAGATCGATGGGCAGTCACTGCAAGTCACTTGCTGTATCGGCATCACTTTGTTTGGCAATCAACACGAAGAAGCGCTCGAACCGCTGAAGCGCGCTGAACTTGCGATGTATCAAGCCAAGTCAGTTGGGCGTAATACTATGCGGTTTTATGATCCGCAGATGCAGGCTGTTGTCAGTGCGCGCACCGCGATGGAGCAGGATTTACGTAAAGCCATTAAAGACCAACAAATGTTGATTTATTTTCAGCCACAAATAGGCTTGGCAGGTAAAGTTTCCGCAGTGGAAGCCTTGGTGCGCTGGAATGATCCTCGCCGAGGCATGATTTCACCCGCAGACTTCATACCATTGGCCGAAACGTCCGGGTTGATTGTTCCTCTTGGGCAGCATGTTTTTGATGTGGTTTGCGCCCAACTGGTCAAGTGGTCTTCACAGTCTGGTTTCTCTGACCTTGTCATTGCTGTCAATGTAAGCGCCCGACAATTTCATGAGCATGATTTTGTCGCTCAGATACAAAACTCGCTGACAAAAAGCGGCGCCAATCCAAAACTCATTATTCTTGAGATTACAGAAAGTGTTCTGGTCATGAATATCGATGATGTCATTGCAAAAATGACCGCATTAAAGGGCATAGGAATCAGTTTTTCTCTGGACGATTTTGGCACGGGTTACTCTTCACTTTCGTATCTCAAACAGTTGCCACTGGATGAGCTAAAGATAGACAAGAGTTTTATTCGGGATATTCTGATTGATCCAAATGATGCAGCCATTGCAAAAATGGTCGTAGCATTGGCCAACAGTATGGGCCTCTCCGTGATTGCAGAAGGAGTAGAGACTGAAGCCCAGCAACGTTATCTTGCAGCCATCGATTGTTTCCGTTACCAAGGTTATCTCTTTGGTAAGCCCATGCCAGTCTCCGAACTGGAAACGTTTTTAGTCCAAACGAATCCGGCAACAAACACTTTCTCCACCGGTACACCATGAGTCAGAAACTAAACAAAGAACCCCTGCACAGTGAGCGCGCAACCGCCGCGCTTCGCAACCTGTTTGTAGCCGATGCACTGGCCATGCCGGTGCACTGGTATTACAACATCAGAGATATCGAAAAGGCCTTTCCCGGCGGGGTCAAACAACTGGAAGCTGCGCCGCAATTTCATCCTTCGTCCATCATGTCGTTGCACTCCACAACAAGCGGTGGACGCCGGTACGGCGGATCAGCAAAACCTCAGATTGAGATTGTCGGGGACGTGATCCTGAAAGGACGACGGCAGTACTGGGGCCAGGCAAATGTGCACTACCATCAGGGCATGAAAGCCGGCGAGAACACGCTGAACGCCCAATGCGCGCGCGTGCTGATGCGAACGCTTTCAGGACAATCGGGGCATTACGACCCAAGGGTTTTTCTGGCTGACTACATACAATTTATGACTGCTGAACCGCCTTTGCACAACGACACGTATGCGGAATCCTATCATCGTGGTTTTTTTGCCAATTTGCAGCAAGGCCTGCCTTCTGAAAAATGCGCCGCAATCACGCATGACACCCCATCAATCGGTGGCCTGGTCAGTATCGCCGCACTGGTACTCTCTCAGCGACTCATGGAAGTGCCCCTGCAGCGTGTGATCAGTGACGCACGTGTCCATCTGGCGTTGACACATCCCGACGCCGGGCTTGCGCGCATTTGTGACGCCTACGTGCTGCTTATTGACAGTCTTTTGTTTAACAAGGATGCCGGCGCGATCACAGGCATGATTGCAGAGACAGCCAAACGTAGCGTGGGCCTGGATCTGCCAGCTTTGATTGGCAAAAACCGTGATGATCGCGAAGTGATTGGGCAATTGTTTTCCAGCGCGTGTTACATCGACGGCGCATGGCCTGGCATTTTGTATCTCCTGTACAAATACCAGAATCAACCCGAGGCTGCATTATTGGCCAATACCAACCTGGGCGGCGACAATGTGCATCGCGGTGCGGTGCTGGGTGTTTTGCTTGGGCTGATACATGCTCAAACCATAGAACACTGGTACAAGGCACTGATCGAACACGATCAGATTGAACGGGAGATAACCCAGCTATTGGGGTAATGCCCTGCAAGCCTGTCACATCGCTGTCAACAACCCAGCTCACACTGAAGCAGGACCCCGGGAGATTCTTGCAATGACACATAAAACAATTTTGATTGGCCTGATCAGTATGAGCTTGCCATGGTTCAGCGCCGGTGCCATCGCCCAGTGCGGCACGGACATCATAGACGCCGACACAGCGCGTGGCACTGTGTTTGTTGATGCTGACAAGAATGGTGTTTTGAGTTCAGGTGATACTGGCTTGGCTGGCGTCAGTGTCAGCAATGGCTGCGAAGTTGTGCTGACAGACTCCGATGGTCGTTACGAAATTGCACTGGCTCCGTTGCAGATACTATTCATCTCCCAGCCTTCTGGTTACAGCGTTGCCGTGGATAACAACAATATCCCCGCTTTTTATTATCGCCATTACCCCAACGGTACGCCCGCCAACATAGACGGCGCCAATGTTCAATGGTTGTTTCCGGTTGTTGACGTCACGGGCCCCTTGCCGCCTGCTATCGACTTTCCGTTAACGGCAATTATCGATGCCAGTCTTCAGTTTGACGCGCATGCCTTTGCCGATCCGCAGGCGCGCACCGAACTTGATCAGGACAAATTGCGCGAAGATTTGATCACCACCTTGATCGGCAACCCGTTCTCTGCCGAGTTTGGCATCACCGTCGGGGATGTGGTGTATGACAACCTGGCTCTGTATGACCGACACAAGCAAATGATGGCACTGATGGATATGCCACAGTGGTATCTGCCTGGCAATCATGATCTGAACTTTGAATCGCCTGACGCACAATTTGCCAATGAGACTTACAAACTACACTTCGGGCCAACCTACTATTCCTTCAACTACGGCAATGTGCATTTTGTTGCGCTCAATAATGTCGAGTACGCGGGTCAGGGCCAGCAGTTGCCTGATGGCGACCGCTACCGTGGTTACATCCATGATGACCAGCTTTATTGGCTGGCACGTGATCTGACCCATGTGCCACATGACCGCTTGATTGTCATTGCATCACATATTCCGTTGGTGTCAGAGGCGGTGGATAGCAGCGGCTCTGAGCCTGCAACCGGACCACACACAGAGAACTTTGCTGAACTGCTTGAGATACTGGAGCCGTTTGAGCACATTTATGGCATCGCCGGCCACGATACCAGCAACAGCTGGAAGGTTGAGGTCGGCCATAGCCATGGCTGGCACGGTCAGCCCTGGATAGCACACACGCTGGCGGAAGTGCGCGGCAACGGCTGGCAAACCGGGCTTGCCGATGCGCGTGGCGTCAATGATGCATTGATGCAGGATGGCAACCCAAATGGGTATTATTTGCTGAGGTTCGACGATGTTGATGTTGTGCCAGAGTTTATGCCCTTCCCTTACGGCGCTGACGCCAACCAACATATGCGTATCACGCTCGATCCGCCATTGATTGAACCCATACAGGGCGGTATCAATCGTGGTCATCTGTCAGCCGCAAGCAAAGTGGTTGTGAATCTGTTTGATGGCGGGGCCCGCGACAGACTCTGGTTGTCTTTGAACAAGGGTGAGCGGCAAGAGATGACCTACACGGTGCGCACCGATCCGTTTATGGAAAGACTGTATGAACAGCTGCAGGACTCGGATCACCCCATCAGCAGACCCACGCGTTCAGCACATATCTGGGAGATCCCACTGCCAGCGTCATTGGCACCCGGGGTTCATCGTATTGAGGTGTATAGCGAGGATGAGTTTGGTCAACATCATCACGGCGCATTCAGTTTCGAAATTTTGCCGTGATGTGTGCACCGGTATGATATGTACAGCGATGGGGAAAAACTGATCAATAGACGATCAAAAAATTGCCATCAGGCTTGACCATAACCGCCACGAAGCTGCGATCAGGAATTTCCAATGCCTCGAGTTCAGGCAGGGAAACCTGATTGCCCTCGCTGTCAAACAACGCTCGTCGCAGTGAGCCGCCACTGAAAAAACCACCGCCCTCGCCCCAAGCGATCAGCTGATAGCCTTCGATGTTGAATGCCATGGCAGGGTGTTTTTCTCGTACAGAAGACGGCAGGGCTGAGATAAATTCTGGCTCAGTGTTGCCCGACAAATTCATTTTAAGCAGACGATTCTCAGTCTCGTAGGCCAGCCAGTAATCACCGGACACATCTCTGACAAGATCATTGGTGCTGACCGGGCACGAGGAAATATCCCATTCACTCTTCGCGTGTACTGGCAAATACGAGGATTGCACGTCGCCGTGCGCATTCTGAGTGATGATCAGCGTCTGCATGTGGCGGCCAGTATTATTGATCGCGGAACGGTATGCTACAAACAGCTCGCCGGATTGATTGAACTCGGCAGACAAGGCACAACATGCGCAGGCACCTAATGCGGCGTCAGCAATCATGACGGTATCCTCAAAACTGTCGCCATAGTCTTCTGACTTCAGCATAAATATTGAGCGCTGATCTTCCTGCATCAAATCACCAGCGCCCCATACCAAGGCAACGCGATTGTTGTATGTCGCAATATCCGCGTTGGCATCAACACCTTCCAGATGCGATCCTTCAATCAGAATTGGCGGTTCAAACAAACGTTTATTGATGTCAGATCGTGCATACAAAAACCGCGCCGGCCTGTCGACATACCAGACGATATGAATCCTGCCTTCGCCGCCTACCGCAAAATTGGCGCGGTATATCGGATCTTTGTAGTTGAATGGCTCGCTGGAAACCTGAACAGCCGCTTGCCATGAATCCGTATTGTTATCGTAGCGGGTGTAATACAGATGGCCGAGGTAAGCCTCGCTTTCGGGAGACTGTGTGCGGAAATACAACAAATGTGTATCGCCCCATTCATCCATGATAATGCGGGGATGAATGCCATTATCCGGAACGCGCTGTAGATCGATAGAAGGCGACGACACCGTGTCTGTACAAGACACCAGCATCGTCAACATCAACAGACATAATCCGACAAACAACTTACGGGACAATATGTGTAATCTTGGTTCCTTCAACGCTGACTCCAGCCATTAAACCCTGTTGGTTAAAAATAAAGGCGTAGGCATCATCCTGAATGGAGGTGGACGAAACATTTGCCGCAAGGCCTTCATCCATCACCACCACAGTCGGACCAACACCAATCTCCCATCCTTTTGAATCATTCAAATACGTCAGAGCTGCATCTGTCATCAAGAAAACCGCATAGCCATAGGATTGGGCACCCGCCTGCAGGCCCCATGATCCTGTAAAGGAGTTGTAGTACTGCGGGGCCATACCCGCCTGCATCAAGACGCCTTCACCGTATGCTCCACCAAACACCAGGCCAGCCTTCACAATATTCGGAAATACCAGCACGGCTTTGGCACGATCACCAAAGTCTTCGGCCACCTGATTGGTGCTGTACAACAAAGCCAATGCTTCTTCAGCGTCCCGATGCAATTCTGCAGCAGTTTCTGCGTGCGCGCTTACCAGCATGCCTGACAACAGCAAACCAGCTGCCAATTGAAATACTGTCTTACCTTGTTTAATGGTCATTGCAAATTCCTCAAATAGTCAGGTTTTTCCCTGAGAAATTTATTATGACGGATATGCTGCAAATGCCTCTGTACGCCAACTAACACTTAAAGGCTGGATCGCAATTGGCGCCGTTCGTAGATTCGCTGTACAGGCAACACTACAAACAAAAGAAAATACACAAAACCGGCATAAATGACGCCGAACCCTTGAGTGAACAGCGCAACAAGCATGCTGATCAAACCAGCCCCCGCAGGAATTGCCCAGAATATGATTTTTGATCGTGTCACCAGCAGCTCTTGCGTATTTAATGCAAGCCATTCCCGCTGGCGCCAAGCATGTATGTACAGCAAAACAATCAAGCTGCACATTACCGAAAAGCCAGTACCATAAATAATAAAGATCTGGCGCATTTCAGGCCAATCGACCTGAAACGGGTATGGAAAAAAACCACCAGACAGGTAGCTGAACCCTGATCCAAACACAACCCGTAATGGGAACACAATTACCAGAATACCGCATACCAGAACCAAGGACAGTGCGATGGCTGTGCGGTCCTCCAGCGCAAAACGTTGACTCCAGTTGCGATGCCCCAACCAGAACATGATCACCTGAAAAAAGCTGGCTATAAACGCCGGAATGCTTTTGAGTGCATCAACAAATTCACTGTAGGTGCGCGGCACATCATCAACGGAAATAACCAACATTGTGACTGCGAACGCAAAAGCCGCATCAACAAAGGTTTCAAGACGAGTACTGCCCTCACCGCGTATTCGGAAGTGCTCTTCACTGCTGAGTGTTGAAAGTCTAGTTTCACTCCACGCGCTTGTCGCCATCGGTCAGTCCCTTATTCTGTTGAAATCGCTTGAACAATTTTTTCAATTTGTTGAGGTCGGGATCAGTCTTTCCATAGATAACTTGATCCAACTCGACCATCAGCTCTGTCGCCTCTTTTACCAAATCGGGTCTGATTGTGGCAATACGCCGAAGATACGCTGCTGCGGTTTCTCCGGGCAATGATCCTAGCGTTTGTTTGGCCAAGCTTCTTTCAAACGTGTGATACATCTTTATGGCAGCGGGGACTGGCACAAGGACGCCGCCTCGCATAGACAAGGTTCTTAGGGCCACAAACAATAAGACCGCAGCCATCAGCCAGACGGGCAATTCACCCAGACCACGCTGCTCTAACCAGAGACTGAACGCATCGGTACGTAGCTCACCCGCTTCGTCAAAAAACCATCGATCTGACTGATATAAAAAAGCGTCCAGCGCATCACCAGCAGTTACGGTGCCCGGCAGTTGCTTCACATAAAACCACCATCGATCACGAAAACTCTGATCAGCTGCAGCCTCTTGCAACCATGCATCCATTCCGATCGTGATACGCTCCGGTGCAACCCAGGCAGTTGGATCGAGCAGTACCCAGCCCCTACCGGCATACCAAGCTTCTACCCACACATGTGCGTGATACTGATACACACTGAGGTGATTACTTAGCGGATTGAATTCCCCTCCTTGATAACCACCGATCACGCGCGCCGGGATACCAGCTGCACGCAATACAAAACTTAAAGCCGACGCGTAGTGTCCACAAAAGCCCTGGCGCTGACTAAACAGAAAGTCATCAATACCCTGCTCTGCCATGGCGGGCGGGTTAACTGTGTAGAAAAAATTATTAAGATAAAACTGTTCAAGAACAAACTGGGTTAACACCAGATCGTCCGGGAACTGCTGCCGCAACGAACCTGCCCATTGCACACTCAAGGGATTGGCGCCTTCAGGCAACTGCAGATTGCGGGCGCGCGTGATGTCATCAAGAGTCATGTCGACGGCAGACGGTAGCGCGTTCAGCAGGTCTGTGTTGACATACGACGTTACCGGGTAGCGCAAGCGTTGTCGCACCGGAATTCTGTTGACCAGCGCGCCGCGGGTATCACGGTATACATCGTCTTTGTTAACCCAGGCCTCATTCAGACCATACAACCAGTACGCACGATTAGGCTCTTGTGTAACCTCGTATGACACTTGCACCGTGTTCTCTGGCGTCTCTACGGGTGGATCTGCCAGATTGAACTCCAGTTGCGGGTCACGGACCCAGGCTTTGCCATCAAAATTCTCCAGGACAACGCCTCGCCAATACAACATCGACATGGGCGGTGGTTGCTGCTCATACTGGCCTTCAAACTTCACACGCAGCGCAAGCTCGGTTGAGGCAACCAGGCGGGTCACCGAATCAGGCGATAGTCTATCGCTGATGCCGGTCTGCATGACTCCGCTGTTTTGTCGTTCTACCCAGCGCGCACCGGCGCTGGCCAGCAGTCCCATCAGCAAAATAAAAACCGGGATGGACAACAGCACGATTGCAAACACCGTTTTAAAACTGTCCATTGCCGAAGACTGCCCAGCACCCTCAAACGTGCGGGCGCGTGCCGCCACGATAGACACCAACAACAGCATGGTCAGCAACAGTAGATAGACCGCTGCAATCGGCGTTTCAGCATACAAATAACTGCCCATCAACATTACAAATGCAGTCAATCGCCATCCGAGTACCAGCGTGATCAAACTTGGCAGAATCAGCCACCAGGCCATGCCCTGAAACGGCGGCAACAACAAAGCCAAACCAAACAGTAGTGCGCCAGGCACCTCGATTCGACTGGTTTTGGTCATGACGCAGCATCCTGTGGGGACACCTGCTCGGCGGGAAACAGTGCCAGTTCACGCAATAAACGATGTTTGTGCGTGTCACCTTTGCCAGACGCTTCAAACACACCCGGCAGTCGTAAGCCAAACACCCGGTGCCGACGACTGAGTTGCAAGATCTGGTAACACAGACAACTCAGAATCTGTTCGTTATCACGTCCGGCGAACCGGTCGCAGTCCAGGATAATTTCCGGCTGTTCCTCGCGTACAAACTGTTTGGTCTGCAAACCATGTCCGCGTGCAAGGGATTGCCAATGAATTTGACGTGGGGTATCGCCGGGTTGGTATTCTCTGAGGCCAGAAAAATCGTCGTTGCCACTTTGCGCGGCAGCTTTGAGCACGCCCGCTTGAGTAACATGACTGTGATAAACGTCCTCCGGGACCTCACAAAAAATGGGTCGAGGGTAAACCAGACAGTGCATGGCTAAGTCAGGACGCGACCATGCTCGCCATAGTCCCAGAGGATAGTCACTGGCTATCAACAGGCGTGGCGCCGACATCACCCCGCGCCTGAATGCTGTTTGTTGCAGTTCAACAGTTGTGCCCAAACCGTGTATCGACTCAATGGATTTCATTGATTGCGACTCAAAACCAATTCCCAACTGGCAATGTTTGCGCTGGGGCGATGAGGGGGCGAGTTGCAAAACAAACAAGGCTTGCTCGCCTTCAAAACAATGGTGCGAGGCACTCGCACGTCGGGTATTGGCACTTTGAATCAACAATCCACTCAGGTTGCGATAGGTCAAAATCAGACAAACAAGAAACAGACTCAACATCAGACTGGCTAACAAAACTGCAACAACATTGCGCTGTGCTAATGCAATCAATGAAATGGCCAGTGCCGCGATTCCTATCAGGGCGCCTTGCGGAGTAGGCAGAATAAAAATGGTTCGGCGGCCCAGTGCCAGCGCAGACATCGGAGGCACCCGCTTGTTCAGCCAGCGAGTGTGCCGGCCTTGCCAGCGTTTTGACAGCCGTCCGATCAATGAGAGCCGGGCAGCACGTTGACCGATGCCAGTATCCATGAACCCAAGCCACCTTGTTCTGTGTCTGAAAACGCTGTTAAACCCTCTGTGTGTGCCTGCAGGCGGTGTTCTGCTACGGCAGCAAAAACAGCCTGCACATCATCTGAGCTCACATAGTCCCGTCCTTGCATCAATGCATAACAACTGGCTGCCCGCATAATCGCCATGCCGCCACGAGGCGACAGCCCTTCGCGAAAGTGCTTGTGGTTGCGAGTAAACGCAATGAGTCGTTGTACATAATCCAACAATACTTCGCTGACATGGATGTTTGCCAGTGCGTCGCGAATCTCATACAAGTCACTATCACTCAAACATGATTCAGACACCTGTTGGTGGTGTCTGACGGCAAACGCTTTTAGCAGTTCCCGTTCTGCTCCGGCATCCGGGTAACCCAGCGACAGACACATCAAAAACCGATCAGTCTGAGACTCTGGCAATGGATAAGTACCGGCCAGATTAGAAGGGTTTTGGGTAGCAATCACAAAAAACGGTTCTGGCAATGCGCGCGTTTCGCCATCCAGAGTGACTTGCCCTTCTTCCATTGCTTCAAGCAAAGCACTTTGTGTGCGCGGCGTGGCTCGATTGATTTCATCGGCCATCAGTAACTGACAAAACACCGGGCCTTCGCGAAAGCTGAAGTTACCGTTTGCAGGGTCAAAAACCGAGCCACCCAATATGTCTGCGGGTAACAAATCACTGGTGAACTGAATACGTTTAAATGACAAACCCAGCACACCTGCCAACGCTTGCGCGAGGGTGGTTTTGCCCATGCCCGGCAGATCTTCC
The DNA here is from genome assembly GCA_030652635.1 of Pseudohongiella sp. GTDB lineage: Bacteria > Pseudomonadota > Gammaproteobacteria > Pseudomonadales > Pseudohongiellaceae > Pseudohongiella. The sequence continues at coordinate 11,890 of JAUSPW010000034.1, forward strand.
AATAACAGATGACCGCCTGCCAGCAAACAACACATTGCCAGTTTGACTTGCTGCTCCTTGCCCAACACAATTTTATTGATGCTGTTCAGCGCGTGATTGATTCTGGTTTGCATGATGATGAGTGTATTCCCTTAACAGCCGGCCAGTTCAACTGCTTTGTTTGTTTGCGCGCGCCAGTTGCCGACTCAGGCGCTTTAGGCGGGTGGAAAGTGCGCGCAGTTCATTCTTGATGAGCACATTATGGCTATCCATGCTTGATCGGTACATCATTTGATTGATATCCCGGGCGCAGGCATCCAGCTCATCACGACACTCAGGATTGTTTTGAGCCAATCGCTGAAAAAATGTGTAAGCGCCTTCTCTAGGAACTCTGGCCAGTTTAGTGCCTGAAAAGGAATTCATAAACTGCAAACAGGTGTCTACGACCGGATCATGTCGGCGACGATTCTTGAACATGCTGCCAGCAACAACTGCCGCAAGGATCAACACTAACATCACCACCATGATCGCGGGCAGCCACTTAACGCGCGACGCTCCGACCAGACTCTCAAGAAACGCCAACTGCGTGGTTTCGTCATAACTGAGCACCCAGCGATTCCAGGAGTACTCAAGCGAGTCCATACGCAAGCGCAGGGCGTTTAACCACGGCCTGTCCATCAGTAACAGCATGGCAAACGCAGGATCCTGTAAAGTCTGCTCATTCTGTCTCATCAGCATTTCCGCACCTTGCTCAATGCGGTCCGGCGCTACCCATGCTGTTGGATCAAGCTGTTGCCAACCTACACCTTCAAACCAGGCTTCAACCCACGCGTGTGCGTTGTACTGATACACAATCAGGTAGTCCTCAAAGCGATTGTGCTCTGCACCTTGATACCCTACGACCACCCGGGCGGGAATACCGGCAGCCCGCAACATAAATGTCAAAGCGCCCGCATAGTGCTCACAAAACCCTTGCTGGCTGTCAAACAGGAAATCATCAATGCTGTTGTCCGGCATCAAAGGTGGATACAAGGTGTAGAAGTACTGTTCTGTGCGAAAGCGACTGAGCATCGCGTTCGCCAGCTGCCTGTCATCGCTGTACTGCGCACGCATTTGTTGCGCGAGCTCCCGGGCTCTGGGATTGCCATCCTCTGGCAAGCGCAGTGCTCTGTTGCGCGCGCGCTGCCCAAGTATCAAATCCGACGGCACATCTGTGTATGAGCGCACGTCATAACGAAATCGCTGTACAACCGGACGTGAGACATTCAGCACATTGTAGTTATCGAGAAACACCCCAGGCTGATTTACATCCGGCACATTGATCGCATACAACCAGTTCTGCTGAGTAGGTTCCATGATGATGCTGTAGTCCAACGCAGCTTGGCTGCTATCACTTTGATAGTCGCGATCCTGTCGTGGGCCAATCGTAAAATAATTGCGCGACCACGTGCTGCCATCAAAATCTTCCAACACCAGGCCTCGCCAATACAATTGCTGGGGCGATGGGATGTTGCCAGTGAACTTGACCCTGAACGCAATTTCTGTCGAGCGCGCCAGTTCACTGATTTCACCAGGTGACATGCGATCGCTGACGCCGGTAGCGCTGGCGGTGCTTGGCTGGGTCACCGACCAAAGTGGCGAAATTCTTGGTACCGTAACAAACAGTATCAACATCAGCGGCAAGGCTTGCAGCATCAGAATACCTGCCAGGCGCAGATTACGCAGCTGTTCGATCCGACCGTCGGTAAAATCAGGCGCGCGGTTCAATGAAATTAACGATGCCAAGATCAGCAGCGCTACCATTAAATTGTAGGCACCTGACAAGATGGATTGTGAATAAATAAATCCCGCCATCAATAACAAAAATGCCAGGGTATTGACGATGTAGATATCACGCCGGTAGCGCATCTCCAATAACTTTAACAGGCAACCACTGATCAATAGAATCACGGTGCCATCAATACTCAGCCCCTCTCCACCATACTGCACGATTGTTGCTGTTGCGACTGCAAACAATGCAACCGCCCGGACGGCACGACCAGGGTAATTCGCCCGGCCAATATAGATCAGCCAGCGCCAGGTCAAACACACCCCCGCCAACACAATCAACCAGACTGGCATACGCGTTAGATGCGGCAAAATAAGCAGCACCATCACGGATAATATCCAGATCAGCGCAGTTCTCGGGATAACAGCGTTTACGACCATAACGCCAGCGCCTCCAGCAGTTTACGGCGATGTTCTTCACCACGGTCAGGCGCAAACTCCTGCCCAGGCAGGCGCAGACCAAAATCAACATCGCGCGCCGACAGTTGCAACACCTGATAACACAAGCAAGAAAGACGGGTTTCCAAGTCAAGTCCCGAAAACTGTGTCCAGTCGAGCATCACGTTGAAATCACAAGGATCAACAAACTGTTTGGTTTTTAGGCCTTGCCCGCGTGCCAGCGTTTTCCAGGCAATCTGACGTTTGGAATCCCCCGGTTGATAGTTGCGCAGGCCATAGAAGTCCTCGTTACCGGGGACGCTGGCAAGGTTGTCAGCGCTGTCTCCTGCCCCCGACGATGCGGGCAACTCACACACCTGTGGCCGCGGATACACCAGACACTGCAAATCAAGATCAGGTCGCGACCAAGCCTCCCACAGACCCAGAGGGTACGCTGTTTTAACCATTAAGCGCGGGGCTTTAAACAGCCCCCGTTGGGGGGCTTTGACCGCCAGAAAAACCTCGGTAGTGAGGCTGTGATTCAGATTCGCTATCTGACCGTTGTACTTATTTTTGGCAGACGACTTATTATCTGTTTTTGTGTGACTGGCCGTATCAGCCACACCCACGTCAATCGCTTCGCGGATACGTTTATCGTCACGCTGAACAATGATTTTGAACACGGCACTGTCGCCGGCAAAACACGCCTCTGCACCATGACCACGCAGTGTGATGCCTTGCAAGTTCATAAAGGTATGCACCAGAGTCAGCAGAAAAACCCCTGTCATCAAAAAGGACAGCGCAAACGCCAGGCTCAGTGCGTAATTGATGGCAGCCACAAACACCACGACTGACGTGATAACAAACAACAACCCCTGCCCCGTCGGTAAAATGTAAATGTTACGGCCGCCCAGTCTCACCAATGCCTGCGCAGGCGCTCGCCGAGACAACCAGTCCAGATGCCAGCGTTCAAACCGCTGTTGTATCAAGCTGAGAAAACGTCGACGGTATTGAGTATCCACTGGCTTGCTGTTTCACCTGATTGACGATGGTTGGCACTTCTGGCTTGCAAACGGTGTTCGGCGACTGACGGGAAAATAGCCTGCACATCTTCGGGAATGACATGATCACGGCCGGACATCAAGGCAAAGGTTTTGGCAGCCCTGATCAACGCGATCCCTCCACGGGGTGACAGCCCTGCCAAAAACCGCTCATTGTCGCGGGTACAGGCAATCAAACGCTGCACATAATCCAGCAGGTATGCGCTACATTTGACGCTGGTGGCCAACGCCCGCCATTCAGCCAGCGCAGCCGCTTCAAAACACTGTCGGACGTTGATCAGCGAACTGCGCTGTTCCGCACGCTCAAGCAATATGCGTTCGGCGGCAGGGTCCGGGTATCCCAATGTCAATCGCATCAAGAAGCGGTCAGATTGTGATTCAGGTAAGGGATATGTCCCCGCCAGACTGACTGGATTTTGTGTCGCAATCACAAAAAACGGTGTTGGCAGCACTCTGGTTTGACCTTCGATGGTGACCTGCGCCTCTTCCATGGCTTCTAACAAAGCACTCTGGGTTTTGGGAGTGGCGCGATTGATTTCATCAGCCAGAAGCAGCTGACAAAACACCGGGCCCTCATGAAAAACAAAACTGCCAGTGGCTGTCTCGTAAACAGACACGCCCAGGATATCTGCGGGCAACAAATCACTGGTGAATTGAACACGCCTGAATGCCAGACCAAACACTTTTGCCAGCGAATGCGCCAAGGTGGTTTTACCCATGCCAGGCAAGTCCTCGATCAGCAGATGACCACCGGAGAGCAGGCAACATAAAGCCAATCTGATCTGCTGATCCTTTCCCAATACAACTGAACCAATTTCTGCCAGCGCCTGATCAATCTTTGCCTGCATGCAACATTTCCTTTTCCGGTGAACCAGAGACGCACAAAAGCGATGAGTGTAGCGCGAGTGATATAAATCAGGCTTTTCTTTTTTCACTTTACGATATAAAGTACTTTCATTACCAAGCATAACAGGACAAAACACCGTGCCAATTCCTTCCAAAACAAGGTTACCGCCCGATATTCAAGGCTCAGAACCCATCAGTCTGGCTGAGCGCGCAGAGGACAACCTGCGCTTTATCCGGTCAACCATGGAGAATGCTGCTGTATTTACGGGCCTGTCAGGCATTGGTTACATGCTGACCGGTATCACGGCCCTGCTGGCAGCATGGTTTGCTGCCCGGCAACAGGATCCCGAGATCTGGTTTGCAATCTGGATGGGTGAACTGGCGCTGGCCACGACGCTGGCGTCCAGTTTTACCTGGTTCAAGACGCAACAACAGGGTCGTTCCCTGCGACAGATCACGATTAAAAAACTGGTGTCGGCATTTTTACCCGCAATGCTGGCAGGCGCCCTCTTATCACTGGTGTTCTTTCGCGAGCAACTCATCACACTATTGCCGGGTGTCTGGTTGAGCCTGTATGGCGCGGCCGTCATTACTGCAGGTGCCTGGTCAATTCGAATACTGCCAATCATGGGCGCTATGTTTATGGTGCTCGGGGCGCTCGCTCTGCTTTCGCCAATCTCGACAGACTGGTTGATGGCCATTGGTTTTGGTGGTCTGCATATTGTGTTTGGCATTGTGATCTGGAGGCATTATGGCGGCTAAAAAAACACAGCAACGGGTTGATGCCAATGAAGCTGAGTTAGCCGCAGCTGCAAGCAAACCCAAACCCAGCACGAGCGCAGAAGGTCTGGACAATCTGATCCATGAGCGAACCCGACTGTCATTGATCAGCGCGCTTGCCGCACATACCAGCCTGAGTTTTATTGAACTCAAAGAATTGTTGCAGATGTCTGACGGCAACCTCAGCGTTCAAGCCCGCAAACTGGAGGAAGCCGGTTACATCAGCTGCCAGAAAAGTTTTGTGGGTCGTACCCCTCGCACAGAATTTGCGTTAACAGCGGCTGGTCGCACGGCACTGCAGCGGTATGTCGCACATATGGAAGCCTTGATAAAAACCATGAAACCCGTCAACAAGGAGTAAACACATGGACATCATTCAGCATCACGACACAAAACAAGCTTCGCAACGTGAACAGACCCACACTCCCGAACAGCTGAAGACGGCCACCCATTTGCTTGCGCTGGGCACTGTCAGTGGATTGTTATTGCACTGGCTGGTTTGGGCCAGAATCGGTGGCAGCCTTGGCATGTTGCTCTGGACTGTATTCAGCTGCGGCGCAGTGCTCTGGTTAAATCGCCATCAAAACAAAACATGGCGTGTTGAATTACTGATCTGGACTACAGTCATCATCTGTGCGGCATGGCTTTCCGTGCTGCGCGATGCAGATCCAGTCATGCTGTTGATGTATCTGGTGATGTTATTGAGCTTGGGTATTGTATTTTACCGGGCACGTGGTGATCTGCTAGGCAGTGCAACACTACCCCTAATGTTCAACACCGCCTTGCATTTACCGGCTCGAATCATACTGAGCATTTTCCCGGCACTGGATATGTTCATCAAATCAAGCTGGAAAGGTGGCAGCCAGATCAGCGCAGTGTTTCGCGGATTGATGTTGTCCATCCCTTTGTTATTTGTTTTTGTGCTGTTGTTTGCGTCAGCTGATGCGGTATTCAGCCAGCAACTGGATCGTGTTGGCAGTTTTATGAGCGACCTGACACCAACCGCACCCCTGATCAACCTTGTACTGATTATCATCGCAACCGGCGTGCTGAGCTGCGGCCTGATACAGCATGCACAATCAACAGATTTGACTGCCATACATGAGAGTCAACAGTTATGGCCGGGGCTGCGTGTGCAGCTTGGAAAAACGGAAACCGCCATTGTGATGGGTTCGCTGGCGCTATTGTTTGTGACGTTTGTGATATTGCAGGCTTCCTACCTGTTTGGCGGGCGTGAGCTGATCGAAGTTCGCAGTGGCCTGACACTGGCCGATTATGCCCGTCGCGGTTTTTTTGAGTTATTGACCGTCGCTGCACTGACCATGGGGGTCTTGATTACGCTGGCGTCAGTACAGTGTCATCAAGGTCTGTTTCGCCAGCTTGGAGGTGTACTGATCGCCTGCGTCATGATCATGCTGGTGTCGTCGGTTTATCGTTTGAATCTTTACGTGGAACAGTTTGGCCTGACCATGGCCCGCCTGGTGGCACTGTCCATCATGCTCTGGTTAAGCATCAGTCTTTTGTGGTTTGCAGCAACCGTCTTGCGCGGCAATACGCGTGGTTTTCTGGCGGGCTTGGTAATCAGCAGCATGGCTTGTTGTTTACTGCTGGCGGCCATCAATCCTGCTGCACGAGTCGCACAAGTAAACATCGAACACGCACGTAACAGTGGATCACAACTTGACATCGACTACCTGAACAGACTGGGCGCGGATGTTGTCCCTGTAGTCATTGCTTCTGGTGTCAATTGTTTTGTCACTGAAACACGATTTTCCCATTGGGCCGCAACGTCAACATCTTCTTATACTTCAAGCGACTGGCGTGAGTGGAATGCTGCGCGGGCGGCAGCACGTGAGGCAGTGATTGCCAAAATTGAGTTATGCCACCCATGAGTAATCACACCAATGTTCTTAAGCTCAAGCTGCTATCATCTTGCTTATAGTACAGGGACGACCATCATGGCTTTAAAAATTCTGCACACCTCCGACTGGCATCTTGGCCGCGCGTTGTACGGCCAGAAACGCTACGAAGAATTTGATGCCCTGCTGGACTGGATGATCAACACCTTAAAGGAACAGCAGATCGATGTGCTGCTCATCGCCGGTGATGTGTTTGACACGGGCACGCCTAGTAACCGCGCTATGCAGCAGTATTACCGTTTTCTGACGCAGGTCAGTGATACCGGTTGCAGGCATGTTGTCATTATTGGCGGCAATCACGACTCTCCGACTTTTTTGAATGCACCGCGTGACTTGTTAAAAGTATTAAATGTGCATGTGGTCGGTGCAAAAACTGATGCCATAGAAGACGAAGTGATTGTGCTGCGTGACAAAGACCATAAACCGCTGGCCATCGTCTGTGCCACGCCCTACCTGCGTGACCGTGATATCCGCACGGCGGAGGCAGGGGAATCTATCGAAGATAAGGAACAGAAACTCCTGGATGGTATACGAAACCACTACACAGCCGTCACGGCTTATGCCACTCAAATTCAGTCATCACTGACTGATGCCGAGCAACAGATTGTGCCCATGATCGGCATGGGCCATTTGTTTGCCGCAGGAGGCCGCACTACCGATGACGATGGCGTTCGCCCGCTCTACGTGGGATCACTCGCACATGTCGGGGTGAGTATTTTCCCTGACACCTTGGATTACGTTGCGCTGGGTCACCTGCATGTACCGCAGTGCGTCGGTAATCATGAACACATACGGTATTGCGGCTCACCGCTGCCTATGGGTTTTGGCGAAGCGCTGCAACAAAAATCAGTCTGTGTATTGACCTTCGAAACACGCAAACCGACCTTGTGCATACACCCCATACCAACGTTCCAGCGTCTGCGTCAGTTGCGCGGCAATCTATCCACCCTGCAATCAGAGCTGAACAGTTTGATACAAGACGACACAACGAGCTGGGTGGAAGTGATTTATACCGGCGACGAAATAGTGCCTGATCTGCGCGAGAAACTGGAAGCGGTAACCACTGGGGCGCAGGCCAATACTACAAGTCCGGTCACAATTTTGCGCATTAAAAATCAGCGAATCAGCACGCAAAGTTTAACTGCCGACATGCCCGAACAGACATTGGATGACCTGTCCCCTCACGACGTATTTGAACGTTGTCTTCTGGCTCACGACATTCCCGATGAACAACGCCCTGCCCTGCAGCATGCCTATCAGGAAATCCTGACGCAGTTGCAGGAACACGATACCAGGGCGGATTAAGCATGCGTATTCTTGGCATCCGTTTTAAAAACATCAATTCACTGGCGGGAGAATGGCAGGTTGACTTTACCCAGCCAGAGTTTACTGGCGACGGCCTGTTTGCGATTACCGGCCCTACTGGCGCAGGCAAAACTACCTTACTGGATGTGATTTGTCTGGCGCTGTATGGCCGCACTCCCCGTCTTGAACGAGTAAATAAATCAAGCAACGATGTGATGACCCGACAGACCGGTGAGTGTTTTGCTGAAGTCACTTTTTCTACGCTGGCAGGAAAATTCCGATGTCATTGGTCGCAACATAAAGCGCGCAGAAGAGCGGACGGCGACCTGCAAACGCACAAACATGAAATCAGTGATGCCGAATCCGGGCAGATAATTGACAACCAGATTCGCACAGTCGCGCAGCGTATTGAACAAACTACTGGCATGGATTTTGATCGCTTTACGCAGTCCATGATGTTGGCGCAAGGTGGCTTTGCAGCGTTTTTAAAAGCCAGCGCAGACGAACGTGCGCCCATACTGGAACAGATCACCGGCACCAGCATCTACTCTGACATTTCCATCAAGGTACATGAACGACATGCGCTCGAACGCAATGTGCTGCAAAGTCTTCAGACCGAACTCAGCGGCTTACAACTATTGACGCCGGAACAGGAAGATGCTCTGCAGGCAGAAGAAACCGTCAAGTCTGCCGAACTGATTGAGCAGACTGCAACATTGAATACCCTGCGCCAACAACGCGATTGGAAACAACAATGCCTGCAGCTGGAACAAAAGCTCACCGTTTTGAACAAACAATTTGAACACTGGCAGCAACAAGATCATGCATTCGAAACGCAGCGGCGAATACTCGATAGAGCCAACCTCACCATCACATTGTCCGGTCAATACAGCGCGTTAAATACCTTGCGCCAAAACCAGAACGACGACCAACAACGCCTGAGCAACACCGTCAAGGCTGAACCTGATTTGCAGCAAACCCTTGCCATACATCAAAAAAGTCTCCAACAGGCAACCGGTTTGCGGCAGCAGGCAGATAACAACCTGAACAGTATGCGGCCGGTGTTTAAACAGGTGCATGTGCTGGACAGCCAGATGCGGCAGCAACACGTCCAACTTAATCAGGCAAACACTGCACTTGAAACATTGCTTGCCGGGCAAGAGCAAGCACAACAGCAACACAAAAAAATGCAGATAACACTTGAGCAGCAAAAGCAGTCGTTGGCTGGATTTCTGCTGGCAGACGAGCGCAGTTATGAACCCTTGTTATTACGACTGACTGCCGACCGCGAAAACGCTCAACAACAAGTATCGGAAAAAAACGCTGATATACACACACTCACACAAGGCAAACCGCTGTCTCACTGGCGTCTGCGCAGCGAGCAGCTAACTCAAGCACTGACGCGCTGTGATGTGTTGGCGCAAGCTCTGGACGAGCACAACGGACTTCAGAACAAATTACAAACCCGCGAACAGCAAATCCGGGATATTGATGTTGAATTGGCAACTCTGCACAACGAACAGCAGCAATCAAGCGAACTGGTGATTGCACGTGTCTCCGCGTTTGAGGCGCTGCAACAGCAGAGGACGCTGTTGCACACAATCAAGAAACTGGAGTCACTTCGCGCTGAGCTCAGCGATGGCCAGCCCTGCCCGCTGTGTGGCGCTACTGACCACCCATACGCCAGCCACGCGCCGGACGCTGATGTTGCAGCGCTCAACATTAAAATTGCGGCAGCTGAGAAACTGCTGGAACAAAGCCGTGGGCAGCTGCAGACACTTGCAAACAGAATTCTGCAACAACAGGAAAGATCCGCGCATTTGCAGAACCAATGTCAGGAAGAAAAAAACGCTTATGCAGCGCTTGAACAAAAAATCATTTCACTGCGTCATGAGTTGAAACTCTCCGACGACATCACGCACGATCAACATCGTGATGCACTCAAGCGTGAACTGGCGGGCATCAGTCAAACGCTGGATGTGATCGAATTCGAACAGGATCAGCTAACGTTACTCGAGCAGTCTGCAGATCAGGCACAAACTACACTGAGCGAGGTCAGACTGCTAATCACAGCACTGACACATGCGCACGATTTGCTGGCGAGCAACCGAGAACAACTGCAGCAATTATCCGAACAAACACACATTGCCCGCACCCATTTATCTGAACTACAACAGCAAGTGGACAAACTCTCGTCCGAACGCAAACATCTGTTAGGTGATCAGAATCCGGATACGCTGGAATCTGAGCTGCTAGAGGCACTGGCTTCGGCTGACGCTGTATTACAAACTGCTTTGCAGCTAAAACAATTTGCTGAAAAACAGCTGCACGACAATCACCAACAACGCCAGACGCTGATTCAGCAACTCAGTGACCGCCAACAAAAGATACTGACGGCTGAGGCCGCGTTTAATAGCCTGTTAACTCAAAAAGGCTTCAATCAGGAAGCAGACTATCTTGCGGCCTGCTTGCCCGAGACTGAAAGGCTGCAGTTGCAACAACAAGCCGATCTACTTCGTCAGCAAGGCACAGCACTGAATGCCTTGATCAAACAATCCATTGAAGAATTGGATGCGCTGCTGCAGCAAGCCCTGAGCGCTGAGTCGCTGGAAACACTGCAGCAAACCCTGCTCGACCATGAAAAACAGCTAAACCAATTGCAGGAAACCTTGGGCGGGTTGCGCCGCGATTTGCACAACAACGAACAGGCGCGTGAAAAACAAAAACATCAGGCTAAAAAAATTGATGCGCAGAAACGCGAACTGGAACGCTGGGCCGCCCTGCATGAGCTGATCGGTTCTGCCGACGGCAAAAAATTCCGCAACTTTGCGCAGGGTCTGACCTTTGAACTGATGATCAGTCATGCCAATCAGCAGCTTCAGAAAATGTTAGATCGATATATGTTGTTGCGTGACAAAGACCAGCCACTTGATTTGAACGTTGTGGACTTTTATCAGGCGGGCGAGATCCGCTCCACCAAAAACCTGTCCGGTGGCGAAAGTTTTATTGTCAGCCTGGCCTTGGCCCTGGGCCTGTCGCGCATGGCCAGTCGCAATGTGCGGGTTGACTCGCTGTTTCTGGACGAAGGTTTTGGCACACTGGATGAAGATGCGCTGGATACCGCACTGGAAACACTCAGCAGCCTTCAGCAGGAAGGCAAACTGATCGGCGTAATTTCACACGTACCCGCCCTAAAAGAGCGTATCGGCACGCAAATCAAAGTGGCACCTGGCCCCGGCGGACGCAGTACTCTCAGCGGACCGGGGTGCAGCGCAATTTGACGAATAATACCAGTGCTGATTGTTATTCCGGGCGTGGCATAAACGGCAGATCAGTCACGCCAGGGTCAATGCCAAGCTGCATCAGCAGCGTGGTAACCTGACCACGATGGTGAGTCTGGTGATTAAAAAAGTGTGTGACGGCCAACCACATCGGTAGCACTTTCTCCTGCGCCGCTGTGATAGGCATAAAGCGAAGATCTTTAGCCAGCTGCTCTGCTGATAGACCTGCTGCCCACTCAACAATACGCTGATCTTGTTTATCCCGCTCAGACCTTAAGTCATTAAAGTCTGCATATAACTCTTCGCTGAGTGCCTTGGCGACAAACAGATCTTGGACAAACCGTCCCATCCAGATTTTGTCTGCCAGCAGAATATGATTCAAAGTGCCATGGATAGATTTAAAAAATGCACCCATGTCCTTTTTACGCGTTTCATCATCCAGCGTTGCCACAACATCGTAGAGCCGGCCGTTTATCCATTTGTTGTAGTTCGCCATCGTAGTGGCAAAGTTTTTGTCCAAGGCCGAGCAAGTATTCATCTCCATTTCTCCCATGACTCTTGATAAATTGGCAATCACTGAAACAGCGGATACATAGACCCCAACAACAGCACACCCATCACCAGATTAAACACGCGTGCTTTCAGCGGATCCAGTAAAAACGCACGCAAACTGGCTCCAAACAGATTCCACATACTGATCACTGGCATGCCCAGCACGGCAAACAGGAAACCTATCATCAAGGTATTAGCCCACATGGTTTGAGGCTGTGTGTAGGTCGCAATGGCTGTCAGCATCATCATCCAGGCTTTTGGGTTAACCCATTGAAACATGGCTGCTTGCCAAAAACTCAAGGGTTTTGTCACTACAGGCGCATGATCTTTGTCAGACTGGACAACAACTGGTGTGGGCGCGAACGCTGGTTTGATCAGCATCCAGGTCAGGTATAACAACGCGCCGCCACACAAAATTTTCAACACCATTTCCAGTATTGGAAATCGGGTTAACAGCTGCCCCAGTCCCATCGCAATGGAAAGCAGCAGAATCTGGCAGCCTATGGTAATACCCAGAATATGGGGGATTGAGCGTCGAAAACCGAAATTGGCGCCCGATGCCAGCAACATCATGTTGTTAGGCCCCGGCGTCCCAGTCATCACCACCACAAATCCCATCAGGGCTATCAATTGCTCTATCGGCATTTTGCTTGCGTGTCCTATTCATCAGTGTTGTTTCAAGGTGCGTGCATTCTGAATAGACAGCGCCAAACAATACAGATATAAAATATGTAAATTGAACCGGTACAGTTATGACAGTAACACGTCTGTATTGCCTAAATGAGCGGCGTCTGTACTGTCAAAATCACCTGCACTTGCATTAGCCTGAAAAAAGAAAGATACGGAGCGAGCATCATGCTGTACCAGCAACTGGCCGATCGTCTGCAGAGTCTGATTGGCGAAAACATCTACGAGGTTGGCACTCGGCTGCCCGGTGTGCGTCAACTCAGTCTGCAGCACGAAGTCAGTGTCTCCACTGCTGTGAATGCCTGCCGTGAATTGGAACAGCGCGGTTTGCTGGAGGCGCGCCCGCGCGCCGGGTATTTTGTTCGCCTGCCTCCCGCACAAAGGGCCGCACCCCGACCTGGCAAAACCAGCACCAAACCCCGCGCTGTGACCGGCCAGGAACGCGTACTGCGTCTGCTGCAGGCCGTGAATGATCCGGATATCGTTAATCTGGGCGCAGCCGTGCCCGATGCGGACTTTCTGCCCGTTGCGGTCATGGAGCGCGCATTTCACCATGTGCTGCGCACACAGCGCAGACGTTGTATGGGTTATGAGTTTCCTCCGGGTGCACCGGAGTTGCGTGCACAAATTGCACGTCGACTCGCCGGTCATCAGTGTCAGGTCACGCAGGATGAGGTTCTGATCACCAACAGTTGCCAGGAAGCCATGCACATCGCTTTGCAACTGCTGACCAAGCCCGGCGATACCGTTGCTGTGGAGTCGCCTACCTACTATGGTTTGCTGCAGGTGATCGAGTCACTGGGCCTGAAGGCACTTGAAATTCCAACCGATCCGGTCACCGGTATTTCACTGGATGCCTTAGAGATGGCGCTGGAGCGCTGGCCGG
>JAUSPW010000046.1 GCA_030652635.1 Pseudohongiella sp.
GTCTGGCTCTGCAGGAAAACGATATTTTTGTACCGTATTACCGCGACCAGGCGACTCTGTACCTGCGCGGGGTGACACTGACCCAGATTATGCAAATATGGGGCGGTGATGAACGTGGTCATCTGTTCGGCGGGCATGCCCAACGTGATCTACCGCTGTGCATCCCGATTGCTACACAAATGACTCACGCTGCCGGTGTGGCTGTGGCATTAAAAAGCCGCGCCGAACCACATGCGGCGCTGGTGACCTGCGGTGATGGCGCCACCTCCAAGGGCGATTTTTCAGAAGCACTGAATCTTGCCGGCCTCTGGCAACTGCCCTTGGTCAGTGTCATCAACAATAATCAGTGGGCCATTTCCGTGCCACTCTCCATGCAGACGGCTGCCGCCACGTTGGCTCAGAAAGCCGTGGCTGCCGGTATGGAAGGCGTCCGGGTGGATGGCAATGATGTGGTGGCGGTGTATCACGCCGTTGATCTTGCACTGAAAAAGGCCCGCAGCGGCAAAGGCCCGACACTCATCGAGGCGGTCAGTTACCGTTTGACCGACCACACCACCGCTGATGACGCCACACGTTACCGTGACCTGAAACAAGTCAATGACGCCTGGGATCGCGAACCCATCAAACGCCTTCAAACCTGGTTGCATCAGCAAGATGCGTGGGATCCAGCGCAGGAAACCGGGTTGCTTGAGGAAGTTCGCGCCCAGGTAGATGCCGCCGTTGCGGCCTATCTGGCGTTGCCGCCGCAAGCGCCAGATGAGTTTCTGCACTACATGTTCGCCAGCATGACAACACCCTTAAGCGCGCAGCAGCAGTACCAGCACACACGTTTCGCAGTGGATGGCAGCAAAACACAGCCGCAGGGAGCACAGTGATGGACGCGCGAGAAATGACCATGGTAGAAGCCGTGACGCTGGCCTTGCGCCGCGCCATGCTGGATGACCCTTCTGTTGTGCTGTTGGGTGAAGATATTGGCACCAACGGCGGCGTGTTCCGCGCCACGGAAGGATTAAAAGCCGAGTTTGGTTACAAACGGGTGATGGATACGCCACTGGCGGAATCCATGATCGCCGGCATGAGTGTGGGCATGGCCACGCAGGGTATGCGACCCGTCGCGGAAATCCAGTTTATGGGTTTTATTTTTGCCGCCATGGAGCAAATCGTCTGCCATGCAGCGCGCATGCGTAACCGCACGCGCGGACGTTTGCACTGTCCGCTGGTAATTCGCGCGCCCTTTGGTGGCGGCATTGGCGCACCGGAGCACCATTCCGAGAGCACCGAAGCGTTGTTTGCGCATATCCCCGGACTACGCGTGGTGATTCCCTCCTCGCCAGTGCGTGCTTATGGTTTACTGCTGTCAGCCATTCGTGATCCCGATCCGGTGCTGTTTCTGGAACCCAAGCGTATTTATCGCATCGTGCGTCAACGCGTGACTGATCATGGCAAAGGCCTGCCGCTGGATACCTGTTTCACCTTGCGACAGGGTGACGACATTACCCTGGTGTCGTGGGGCGCAGCAATGCACGAAACCTTGCAAGCGGCGACCTTGCTGCAGCAACGCGGGGTCAGTGTAGAGGTCATTGATGTGGCAACCATCAGTCCGCTGGACATGAACACGATCCTCAGTTCAGTCATGCGCACAGGCCGCTGCGTGATTGTGCAGGAAGCGGCGCGCAGTGGCGGCATCGCCTCGGAAATCAGCGCGCGTTTGTCCGAAGAAGCCATGACATATCTGCGTGCGCCTGTTCAACGGGTAACCGGCTTTGATACGCCCATGCCCTACCCGCGCCACGAACATTTTTATCTGCCCACCGTCAACGATATTGTGAACGCCTGTGACAAAACCCTGGAGGCACTATGAAATTTTTTAAACTACCGGATCTGGGTGAAGGTTTACAGGAAGCCGAGATTGTCGAGTGGCATGTCAACGAAGGTGATGAGGTCAGCGAAGACCAGCTCATTCTGTCAGTGGAAACCGCCAAGGCCATTGTCGATTTGCCATCACCACAATCCGGGC
>JAUSPW010000052.1 GCA_030652635.1 Pseudohongiella sp.
CGCGTGGGCATAAGCAGGCTTTCGATACGGCACCCGCTGGGGGTGCTCACAGGAGGCCGAAATGTCTAAGATGCTGGAAATAACCCCGATGATGGAAAGCCTGATACAGATTATTAAAGAGGGTGAAGCGGAAAGGGAAAAATCAGGTTTATCAGATCAATGGTATGACGCGAGATGCGGGCTTTATGAGGAGATCGGTGAGATGGTATATCTAAAACTCAAAAATGTGCCGTTCTAAGCCGTGAGGCCCCTTCGGGGGCCTTTTGCATTTGGAAGTGATCGTTTTAACTTACAGTTTGATAGCATTTATCGAGATCCAGACGCGCACCTGGCTGAACTTTTGATAGCAATTTGTCTGCAGACAATTGTCGTTACTGTAACGATAAATCGAATTTGAAAAGCGGGGAAGGCACGGCACCCACGCTGAAGCGTGTGTATCCCTGCCTTCCCTGCTTTGTTGTAACTCATTGATAGTAATAAAGATTACCGGAAATAGTGTATTGGTTTATGGCATACCCATTACCTGCTTTTGACAAATCAATTACCTGCCGTCGACGGCGTCCAGTCACACCCTTCACACTCAGGGCTGACATCATTCTCAGCCAACACAGTGAAAATAAAGTCGCGCCAGGTTTCATTGGGTTGCCAAACAGAATTCATATCAGCCTTGGCTAGAGCGACAGGCACATCCTCGTATATGACGCGGTACAAAAAGCTGAACGCGGTGGCGCGCGCATTGACCTGGCAATGCAGCAAGGTTTTGCGGTCGGTGTCACGACGCATGGCGTCTGCAAAGGTGTAAAAATCCTGAGTGGTTGGCCGGGTCCAATCCACGGGGATATGCACGTAATCCATACCCAGGCTTTTTACCAGCTGATCGGCATTGGGTACAGCGTTGGGATTATTGGTAAACGCCAAGTAGATGACACGCTCAAAACCGGCATCACGCACGGTGTTGAATTGCTCGGCGGTTGGCTGGCCTGCGCTGGCAAAAGTTTCGCTATATTGCCTGAAGTTGGAAATTTCTTTCAGCGCTGCGTTGGCTGGCTCCTGTATCTGTGCATATGCAGTCAAACTGCAGCTAACAAGAAGTGTTGATAGTAAAGCTTTATATATCATAATGATAAACTCGTTTTGTTAAGTGATATCAGATGCTGGGCCTTGCTGGTGTGTGCTCGCAACATGCTGGCAAAAAATACGGTGCCGGGCAAGCGGATTGTATTTAAATCGTCGTCACGCTTGCCTTCAACTGACGGCGCACTCAAACTAAAAAAACAGCAGACAGAAGTGAAAAATCCCGGCATGAAAACCAAGATTAAAGTCTTACTGCATCCATTGTTTGATACGCGCGAAAGTATGCCAAATCCTTGGCGGGAGCCTCCGTCATTGCCGGAACCAGTCAAAGCTCATGTCCCTGATGGCGCGTCAGACGACTATCTGCGTGCCTGTGAGTTTTTATTCAGCTACCGCGGCAGTCCGGATACCCATACAGCCTACCGGCGCGAGTTGGAGCATTTTCTGCAATGGTGCTGGCTGCACACTGGCAATTCGCTGAAAGAGATTCAGCGTGAACATCTTGAAAGTTATATCGAATTTGCCCGCCAACCACCAGAAGACTGGACCGGGCACAAGCAGGCGCCCCGCTTTCTTGATCAGGCTGGCGAACGCGTTCTGAATCCTGAATGGCGCCCCTACGTGTGCGCAAAAGATCAGGCCTACAGTCTGTCACAGTCTGGATTGCAGGCAATATTCGGCGTATTGAGCAGTTTCTTTTCCTACCTGGTCCAAGAAAACTATGTGCCGGCTAATCCGGTGGCACATATTCGACAAAAAGGTAAATTCCTGCGTAAACGTCAGGGCCAGGAAAAAATCCGTCGCCTGTCACAGATTCAATGGGATGTGGTGTTGGAGACCGCAGAGCAAATGGCCGCTGACGATCCACTGCAGCATGAGCGAACTTTGTTTGTGATGAGCGCCCTGTTTGGTATGTACCTGCGTATATCAGAGCTGGTGGAAACCGAACGCTGGATACCTCAAATGGGCCACTTCCAACGTGATCTTGAAGGCAACTGGTGGTTTTTGACCGTAGGCAAAGGCAATAAAGAACGCGAGGTGTCAGTCAGCAATGCCATGCTTGCTGCCTTAAAACGCTATCGCCTTGCGCGTGGTCTGACTCCCCTGCCCGCACCCGGTGAATCCAGCCCGCTGGTGCATAAAACGCGTGGCAAAGGCGGTATCACCAGCACCCGGCAGATCCGCGGCATTGTGCAGAAATGTTTTGATCTGGCTGAAGAAAAACTGCGCGCCGAAGGGTCTTTTGAGGAGGCAGACAGATTGGCGGGCGCGACCGTACATTGGTTGCGTCACACGGGTATCTCGGAAGATGTGAAATACCGGCCGCGCGAGCATGTGCGCGACGATGCCGGCCATGGCTCGAGTGCCATTACAGACCGGTATATTGATGTGGAACGCGTAGAGCGACACAAGAGTGCGCGCAACAAGCGTATAAAACATGACTGAAATATGGCAGCACTGTCACGTCTAGTCACCTTGTTCGCCTTGACAGAGCGCAATAAAAAGTAATATCAAGAGGTCATTGTGATCGAATCGTTGAAAGACGCTCGTAATCATGGACACTCATCATGCGAGGTGTGACGTTGAGTACTGCAAATCATGAGATCAAGCACGGCGTGCCATTAAAACCCTGGTATCAGGCAATGCGCAGAACCGGTGCCAACGCGGGTAAATCTTTATTGCTTGCGTGGATGCTCAGTGTGCCAGTGATGGCACAGGACGCTGCGCTAGAGGCCACTGTGGAAGAAGAGGTGTTCGCCCCTCTCGATGTAGAAGCGCTGTATCACGCCATGGAGCCCATCCCGGTTTATGGCCGCACAGCGATCGAATTGTTGCGAGAGCTGGAGACCAAACACTACTCCCCGGTCAGCTTTGATGACCGTTTCTCAGCGGAAGTATTTGACTACTACATCGAGGCGCTGGACGGGCAAAAGCTCTATTTCCTGAGCTCCGACGTACTGGCGCTGTCCTCCTTGCGTGCCACACTTGATGACACATTAAAGGCGGGCGACCTGCAGCCTGGTTTTGACATCTATAATCTGTACCACAAGCGCTTATTGCAGCGTCTGGTATGGGCTGTTGAATTTGTTGAAGGCGGTCTCGACACCCTGGATTTTGATACTCAGGAAGAATTGTTAATTGATCGTGAAGACTCGCCTTGGGCCAATACGATTGAAGAACTTGACGATCTCTGGCGACAGCGTATCAAGAGCAGTGCTCTTAGCCTGTCTTTGACGGGCATGGAAATGCCGTTGATTCAGGAGCGTTTGAGTAAACGCTTTCGCAACCAGCTGACTCAAATTTCAAAGACCAATGACCGTGATGTTTTCCAGGCTTATCTGGCAACCGTCGCACGCACCGTTGACCCACACACCAGTTACTTCTCACCACGCGACTCCGAAAACTTTAATATGGGTCTGCGCGGCTCACTGCAAGGCATCGGCGCGCAGCTGACCTCTGAAGACGAATACACCAAAGTAGCTGAATTGATTAAAGGTGGCCCGGCTGAACAGGCTGGTGAATTAAAAGCTGGCGATCGTATTATCGGGATTGCCCAAGGCGTTGACGGTGAAATGAAAGACGTCATCGGTTTGCGTCTTGATGATGTGGTTGATCAGATTCGTGGCGAAAAAGGCAGCACAGTGCGTTTGAATGTGATCCCTGCAGAGGCGACCGGAGAAGCGGCGGCCCGCGAGATTGTCATCGTGCGAGACATGGTTGAACTGTCAGAGCAGTTTGCACGCAGCGAAGTCATTGATATCGAGGTTGAGGATCAGATTTACAAAGTGGGTGTGATCACACTGCCCTCTTTCTACTTTGACTTTGAAGCCGCTGCAGCTGGATTGCCAAATTACCGAAGTTCAGCGCGTGATGTGCGCGCCTTGTTAGAGGAATTGAATCAGCAAGACGTTGAGGCGGTTGTCGTCGATTTGCGTTACAACGGTGGCGGCTCGCTTAACGAGGCCAATGAACTGGTTGGTCTGTTTATTGAGTCGGGTCCAACCGTTCAGATTCGTTATTCTGGTCAACGCAATGGATTCGTGCGCTCCTACGGGGACTCTGACACTGATATTGTGTACGACGGCCCCCTTGCTGTGCTGGTGAACCGAGCCAGCGCGTCGGCATCCGAGATTTTTGCGGGTGCCATTCAGGACTACCAGCGTGGTGTTGTGCTGGGCGGTCAGACGTTTGGCAAAGGCACAGTGCAGGAAATCATCCCCATGAACTATGGGCAGGTCAAATTGACCCGTTCCAAGTTCTACCGGATTTCCGGTGCCAGCACACAACATCGAGGTGTGCTGCCCGATATCAATTTCCCCGATCGTTACCAGACCATAGAAACCATGGGCGAAAGCAACCTCGATGGTGCCCTGCCTTGGGATACTGTGCGTCCGGTTGAATACCGTAGTTATCTGCCCTTGCGTGACATTCTGCCCGAGCTGCAAGCGCGGCACGAAGAGCGAGCAGCGCAGGACCCTGATTTCATTTTCCTGAATGATACGGTTGAGCGTATGCTGGAAGCTCGTCAGCGCACCACAATTCCATTGAATCGTGACGCGTTGAAAGCACAGCGTGATGCAGACCGTCGCGCGGCATTTGATGCCAATAACCTGAGACTGCTGGCCAAAGGTCTGCCGCTGGAAGTCTGGGAGAACGAAGAGTCTGACGAGGAGCTGGAAAATGATCTGGCGCTGTTGTCTTCCGAGAGTGAAGAGGAAGAGGATACGCAAGAGGAAGCTGATCCTTTGTTGCTGGAAAGCGGCCGTGTGCTGGTTGACATGGCTGAGTTATTGGGCAAGCCGATGAACGCAGTCGAGCAATCTGCTCCCATGCAATCCGCTGCAGTGGCCATCAGCATTCCATCGGAAAAACCAACGGTAGAATAAGTAATGCCAATCATAAAAAACGGGCGCCAAGCGCCCGTTTTTTATGTCTTTTTCAAATTACCCGGACACAATTATCAACGTGCCAACCAAGCGCGAGCCTGTCGTCCTGCCAGCGTTACTATGTCTCCCATGGCGACGTTAACATCAATCAGATGTAGCCCCCACCCTTCGTTGATAGAACCATCTGCATTCATCACATCACCACTGATGGTGTCGGTCCGCGGATCTGAGGGATCAGCTTTGACCGTCACTTTTAGATATGAGAATTGGCCATTGTTGACACACTCGCCAGTGATCAGCCCGGGAACCGACACAAATGGCGTGCTGATAGAGGTGTTTCCGGATACCCAGGGCGACTGGGTATTGGAAGCAAACCCTTCGGCAGCAGCATTGCTCATGTGAGCGTGCAATTCATGGTGTCCATGCGCCAGTTGCGCAGGGTTGGTACAAATGGCTGTACTGCCTTGTCCATTACGGCCAAACAAGCTGTTAGCTGGCGGAGGAATGGTATCTCTGAACGACACATAGGACACAATACAACCGGTCTGATCGCCCGACTCACAGACGGGCATGTGTTTAAACGTGCCGCCAACCTGCGCACCATTTGGCACTTGGGCCGTCGCTCCCAACAGCATCGCTGAGATAATCTTTTGTTGAACATCTTTGCCTTCAATTTCGTTGATGATCAGGCGCGATAGGACGCCCGAACCCTGTGAGTGTCCAACAAGAATGACGCCTCGCCCCTCATTATGGTTTTCCAGGTAGTAGTTCCAAGCATTCACAACGTCCTGATAGCCCATCTCGCGGTCCGGAGCAACAGTTTGTGTGCCACCGCCCAGGTTGGCGCGCAAGGCTGTGAGGGTGACCTGCCGGTACAGTGGTGCAAAGGTGCGGCATTCTGAACCCAATCTCGCAAACTGGCTGCGGACCACATTCAATTCTTCTGGCCCGGCAATCATGTCGCTGTTCGGAGTGCTGTCCAATGAAACAGTTGGATACACATAAAAACAATCAACAGGTGCGTCCGGTCGCGCAGCAAAGGTTTCCAGTTTTGTACTGCCATCGGCATTCACAATGGTGGTGGTTAAATCAACTGCACAGGCGCGTGGGTTATCCGGGCGACATAACCAGTTATCCGCGTCGGCATAATTGATCTGTGCCTCAGCAGCGTAGGATTTCCCGGACATCATGGCCGGAATCAGTGCAGCGCCCGCGATGGCGCTGGCAAGTAAAAGTTTGTTCTTGTCCATGAATGATTTTTCCCCCTCAAAATAATTGAAAACACGCAGACCAGAATATGCCAGCTTGTCCAAACCGGCAAGTCGCTTTAAAGGCTGACTTTTTTGCGAGGATGGCTGTGATTTCCAGCAACAACGGGTTACAGTTCTGTCATTCTTATTCTTTTCCTTGACGACACAACAACAGCCTCATGACTCAAGAAACTTTTGGTAATAACAATAAAACACCTGATCATCAAGTTGACTCCTTGAAGGAGAATCCCACAAATGCAGCGCTGAGCAGTGTGCCGTCCCCGTCACTGTTATTGTCCGTGCTTCCCTTGTTGTTTTTGTTTGCACTGCTCGCTTACAACGTTGCACTGTACGGTGACAATTCAATCAGTGGTGCCAACCAGACTGCCTTGATTCTCAGTGCTGCGTTTGCCGCTGCGATCGGTTTAAGTCGCGGTATGGCATGGTCAGTCATTCAGGATAATGTCCTGGACAACATCAAAGCTGCCACACCGGCCATTCTGATTTTATTGATGGTGGGTGCCTTGACCGGGGCCTGGCTGGTGGGTGGTATCGTGCCCAGTATGATTTATTACGGGCTTGGTATATTCAGTCCATCGGTGTTTGTTGCCAGTGCTCGCCTGATC